>CBIHOZ010000066.1:0-33614 GCA_966211525.1 uncultured Chitinophaga sp.
GTTTGCCCGATGGTTGATTAGTATAAAACGGTCAACCTTTTTTAGGGATCGACATATAGACACTCGCAGCTCAGCGCTCATAGCTCACAGCTATTTTACTTACGATCCTTCCGTAACAATTGTTACCCCGGCTGCTTCACAAGTACCATCGGTATCGCGTCTGATCTTCAGAAATACTTTTGCATCCGGATTACTTTCTATAAACTGACTGTCCTGTTGCTTCCAGGTATAGGGTGCGTCATGAAAACCGCGGGCATGTATAATATCACCCACTGAAATATCAATGATGGATGCGCGGTCTACTTCAAATAACATTGTATTGCTGCCGATCTCGTATACCATGTAAAATTATGTTAGTTTATACTTTACCATTTAAAATATTATACCCGGCTCTTCTCCCGATATTTATAGGTAAATATGTCGGTAGTTAGAGCTTAAATATAGCCTGTCACGATCCCCCTTCCCGTACAGGTAGGGTTGACAGGCAGTCCTGCAGATTTATCTCGAAATATTGATTTCCAGCACAAACCATACATACCATGCAATCGAATTATATTCTGATTAACATGTAAATACGCCTAAACATTCACCAACAAAGGATTTTTCTGCGACCAAAATCAGAATATTATTCCGTTTAACGTTTAGAAGTGTAATACTATTACGCAGTGTTGGTGTGTCGCTGCTGCCGATTCCGCAAGCTGTGATCATTGAAGAAGAATATCCTGACAGCGCGCTCGGATGGCTTTCCTTACGTTCATCGCGCGAGCATACGCTTTGCAAAAGTTCATCGAAATTGATTCTTCACCTTTGCATCATCAAACACGAACAAATTTTAACTATCAAATAAAATATGAACTCTAAATTGTCGGTCTTAGTCTTCGCTTTTATTGTTTCAACAGCTTCAGCTTTTGCAGATGCTCCTACATCATTAACCGTTGTGCCTGCAACTTCACAGGTTTACAAAGTTTACTACAAAACAAAAGAAGCCGGTAAAGTAAAGGTATCAATCATCAACAGCAGCAACCAGCTTGTATTCTCTGAAGTAATGAGCAACGTTGCATCCTTCGTTCGCCCGTATAACTTCAGCGAACTTCCTGAAGGTGAATATACCATCGTACTGGAAGACAAAAACGGCAAGCAGGTAGAGAAAGTAAACTACGCGATGAACAAGATCGTTAGTTTCGTAAAAGTTACTGAAGTAGCTAACGCTGACAACAAATTTATGCTGAACGTAGCTAACAACGGTTCAGAAGTTGTTACGGTAAAGATCTTCAGCGGCAACTCATTGGTGCACACACAAAACGTTGAAGTAAAAGGTTCTTTCGGTCAGGTATATAATCTGAACCAGGTGAAAGCAGCTACAAAGGCTACCATCACGTTCGAAGTATCTACCAGCAGCGGCAAATACCAGACAATCACGTTCTAATCAGAAATTATAGTCTATAGTAAAAGCCATCCTTACGGGATGGCTTTCTTTTTTTATATACCCGATGGAATAGTTTTTTGCTGCTATACACACAAAGTGAAGGCTATATGCGTGTATCTAATATATTCAGCAAATTCTGGAAACTGTTGAAAAGTACATTTCAGCAATGGAACGAACGCGATCCGTTCAGCAACAGCGCTACTATTGCTTATTATACCATCTTCTCGTTACCCGGCCTGCTTGTGATCATCATAAACCTGGCCGGCTATTTCTTCGGTGAAGAAGCCGTTACAAAACAGATTTCATCGCAGGTGGGCAGTATGATCGGAAGTGGCACCGCCCAAGATGTAGAAACTATTGTAGCACGGGCCAGTGAAAACAAAGGCTCGACACTCGCATCCATCATCGGTATAGCAACACTTTTATTCGGTGCTACCGGTGTATTTTATAAGCTGCAGCAGATACTCAACCAGATGTGGGAAGTGAAACCGCAGCCGAAGCAAAAATTTCTGAAGCTTCTGCGCGATCGCGTGTTTTCATTCGGATTGATACTCGTGGTTGGTTTTTTGATGTTGATATCGCTGGTAATTTCAGCAGGACTCACAGCGGTACGCGATTGGGTTGCCGGTTATTTATCTGAATCATTGCTGGTAATCTTTCGCATTATTGACTTGCTGGTGTCGTTTGGTATCGTGACGCTGCTCTTTGCTGCGATCTATAAATTTCTTCCGGATGCACGTATACGGTGGAAAGATGTATGGATTGGTGCAACGCTCACCGCGGTGTTGTTCGTGATTGCCAAGTATGCACTGGGTATATATTTCGGTAATGCTGATCCGGCTTCTACTTATGGCGCTGCAGGCTCCGTCATTCTCATCATGCTGTGGGTTACGTATGCCGGAATGATCTTACTGTTTGGGGCTGAATTTACACAAGTATACGCAACGCGTTACGGCAAGAAAATAGAGCCAACCGAAGGTGCCGTATCTACGCACACCATCGATCAGCCCGTAAAATCATAAGTATATATGTACTTTATAATTCATCACCTGCTAATTCAGCAAGTGATGAAGTTTATGACGCGGTTTCTTGCGCCAGTCCGATAGCAGATCCTGCACGGTATCTTTAGGCTCTGATTTTTTCTTCACCTGCCGGTAGATAAGGTATCCGACTGATAACACTGCGAGCGATATACCAACCACTTTCAATGCTGTTGAATAATCCGGCTCAACAGCAGGCGGTAAATATACTACACCTGTCTCATCGGTAATGGCGGGCTCATTTACATAGCGGCCGTGTGCAGGCTGTGCAAGTTTGTCGAAACGTGTGGAGAGCCGCTGCAACGCCAGTTGCATCTCTTCTCCTTGCATCGGTTCACCGTGACCGGTCGCGATGATCTGCGGATCAAGTGCAGCAAGTTTCAGCACGGATATCTTGGCGGAAGCCCAGTTACAGGTGAGATACTTGGGTGGACCTGATACTTGTTTCTTATAGGACAGTGCATAGAGTGCAGACTCGGGTCGTGTTGTAACAACAGCATCGCCTGCAATTAATACTTTATCGCTTTCGCGGAATAAACTGATATGTCCCGGAGAATGTCCGGGTGTATGAATGAAGCGCCATCCGTTAAGACCCGGAATAACATTGTTGCTGTTATCGGCCAGTGGCTGAAGGTTTGGTTGTATATCAATGGGACCAGTCGGGTATATCCACGACATAGACGACATCAATCCGCCACCGACACTTGGATCAGCCGGAGGATACGATGATTTACCGGTAAGGTATGGTAACTCGAGCGGGTGTGCATATACCGGTACATCCCATTCCTGCACCAGTGTCTGCAACGCACCTACGTGATCGAAGTGACCGTGCGTTAAAATAATACCGGCCGGTTTACTTCCTTCACCGAAAAGCTCGTTTGCCATTGCTTTTATACGCGGGGCCGACCATTTCAACCCGGCATCTACCAGGAACCATGCGTTGGTCTCGCTATCCTGGATAATGAAATAATTCACAAACACATCTCGCTTTCCCCATACTCCCGGGGCAATGGCGTAATCGTACGTTGAAGACTTCGCTGGCATATTCATATCTCTGAGCATTTATAGTTCGCAGATATGAAATATAAAAAACATGCCTGCCCATAAAAACGAAAAAAGCACGTGTCGATATTTACCACACGTGCTTTATGAGTGTCTTGTACGATGTTATACCGATGTTATGACCGGAACCATTTCCAGAATTTACCGAGCCATGTTGTAGGACTCTTCGTCAAATCGCCCGTCATTTCAACAACCGGTTCATCGATGAGGCGTGCAGGCTTTGTTGGCACAGATGCTTTTACACGATTCTGATAATATAGGGTACGTCTCTCCTTCTCGTTCTTCGCTTCCGCTTCGCGCTTCAATTGCGCTTCGTGTGCTTCACGCTCGCGTTGCAGTGCTATAGGATTTTTGCGTGGTCTTTTGTTACGCTGATCAGAAGTACGATCGGATTTGTGATGAGACTTTCTTCTTCCTTCTTTGCTATCGTTGCGCTGATCGCCAGCCGGACTACCAGCACTATCGGGTGTCGATGAAGGTGCTATTGATTCTACAGATTCTGTTGCAGACTTCTGTTCTTTCTTCTTTGGTTCAGGCAATTCTATTTTACCGAGTACTTTCAATCCTGCGAGTTCTACTTTCGGAGCTTTGATTACTTCTATCTTCTGCTCCTGCTCTGCATCCGGAATAATGTTACGCTCTTCGATAACGGTCATCTCCTCTTGTATATCCTGTACGGTTATAACTGGCTCCGGTATAATTGTTTCCGGCACTACGACCTCAACTCGTGGTGAGTTTGTTTCCTCCGGTATATCTTGCGTCTCATCGGCAGCAGGCGTATTAAACTCTTCTGCACGCGCAGGGGCAAAATGATTTATCACCAGCATAAGCTGCTCGTGTTCGAGCCGTGTGTTGGTGCTTTCATCGATCCGGATATTGTTCGTGGCAAGGAAGTCAACGATTTCGGCAGGTATTATTGCCAGTTTCCGGGCTAATTGTCCTAGTCTCATAGGATGCTATTCTATTAATCGGGTGCAAATATACCCACAGATTCAGTATATAGTGGCTGGCGATTCCATTAAAAATCAATAGACACTGCGCTATATCCCTCTACAGCCTTCTGGCCGTGTTCTCTTGCCGGAATCCAGGCCGGGCCGTTACGCAAAATTTCTTTGGCCTTCTCGTCAAGCTCGGGCAATACACTGCTTTCTACTTCTATATCAGCAAGTACTTTATCGGTGGTAACGCGAAAGGACAATCGAACAGTTCCTTTCACAGAGCTGTTGATCTTGCCTGCTTCTTCGCGCAGATATTCATTCAGTTTTTTATATCCGCCTTCGGGTAACGGGTATTCGCTGCTCGCATCATATACTACACTCTCCCCTTTCAGGCTTCGTGATCTTCCGTGAACGAGTCTGCCCTGGTGATAATTCTCTTCGTAATACATGTCTCCATTTTCATGACGACCATACCAGTAGCCTTCTTTATACCCGTCTCTATATTCACCTTCTGCGGCTACCACACCATTGGCGTATCGTTGTATCTCACGCCCTGCGCCATCCTTTACCCATTGATGGCCGGCAGAGTCCCATAGACTTTTCAGAAAATAACGATCGGTATAGTATACTTCGCTGGCCAGGCGACCATTGTTGTGATACGTTTCCCATTTACCGATGCTGCGATTATTTCTATAGCGGCCTGCCGATGTATAGGTTTTATGATCGGAGTAATATATAAACACGCCATCGCGCTTGTCGTCTTTATAGGTGCCTTTCATTTGTATAGCACCGCTTATATAGAAATCACGCACAGCACCCTGCCAGCGACCGAGTGAATCGCGTGCGCCGATGCGATAATAACTGGCAGGCGGCCCCGGTATCTCTTCCCAATTGTGGTCGTACCATACTTTGATCATCTCCATGGGTGGCGCTTTATCAGGCTCCGGCTCTTCTTTCTTTACTCGCACATGTGCCATCGACAACGGGTAATCAAGTGAAATATACTGCTGCAGCGAATCCTGCATCAGTTCAATGCTGTCGAGGTATACATAGGATTCCCGTTCGATCATCGACACGCGAAATATACCTTCCAGTCTGCGCAGGTTCAGATATCGTCTCAACTTGAATGTATCGCTTTGTAACGCTTCGGGTATATAGGATTGACCATTAAGACTGGCAAGTGCCGAATCCCACAGCATTGTGTTTTCCTTAAACGCGTTGGCAAAAGCTTCGTCAGAAAGATTCTTCTTATCAAGTATACTGTTGGTGGAATCTTCTGCTGCAAGTACCTGCTGGTAGAAATCGAAATAATGAACCTGGTAACGCGGCATTGCAAAAAACACCAGTAGCAAGAGCGCTGCCGCTATATATTCCACGGCAACCTTGTGAAATGATTTTGAAATAACGATTGTAAACAAAGCCAACACAATTCCCGTAAGGAGACCACCAAAGTGAGCTGCATGGTCACCATTCAATGCCTGCGAGAAAATAGTATTGACAACGAGGAATACCGTGAAGCTGACAAGCACCGGCATGATGGGTAGTTTCTGCTGCCGGCTATAGTATATATGCACTACAATCGAGAAGCCAAATAAACCGAACAACGCTCCGGATGCACCCACACCAACCGTGAACAAATTCCAGTATAAACTGCTGAATGCTGCCGCTATACCGGTTATAAAATATACCCATAGAAATTTAGCGGTGCCTACTACTTCCTCCAGCTCGCTGCCGGTAAACAGCAATGCACTCATGTTTACGGCCAGGTGCAGCAAGTGTCCGTGCATAAACATGGAGGTAAGTATACGATACCATTCGTCTTTTAAAGTATAGGGATTGAACAAGGCTCCGTGTTGCAGGGAATGAAGCAGCCACGTGGGTTCATCGAGTGTGCCCGTTTGCAGGTACATCCATAGAAACACGGCCATGTTTACAACTATGAGGCTAAGCGTTGCCGGGTATTTTCGGATAAAGTCTACCATAGGAATGCCTGTTGCAGATTAGTGAATGAATACAGGAGGCACGGCATTTTCCGGATCATGATCAAGTAGCGGTTAGTGATTACTCATCGGTTCCTCTTCGCCATTTCTTTTTTTCCGCATGGCGCTTCTTGGTATCGATGCGTTCTTTTACAGAGGCTTTGGACGGCTTGGTGGCTTTCCGGGCTTTCTTCTTTTCAAAAGCTTTCGCGATCAGCTTGGCGAACTTTTCACGCACGGCTTCTTTATTGTCCAACTGCGAGCGTTTGTCTTGCGACACCAGCACCAGTACCCCCTCCGTTGTAATGCGCGATCCAAGTTTATCGGTTATAATCTGTTTCTCTTCTTCAGTGAGTACAGCGGAACCGGCAACATCAAACTTCAACGTTACCTTTGTATTTACCTTGTTCACGTTCTGCCCACCCGGACCACTGCTGCGGGATGTACTGAACACTAATTCCTGTTTTAAAGCAGCAATATCCATGCACTATTCAATTACTATATCCGGTATATATACCCTGATTTATTTGATTATCTCTTTTACCAGTTTACGTTCCTTCGCTTCACCGTTCTCTTCGTAAACATAGTAAGCATTACTCTCCTCCCGCAAGGCGACTACTTTCTTTACTTCGTTGTCTTCAAAGTATATCGCAGCCTGATCATCGCAGGCATAGCCCGGCTTGAATTGTTTCGACTGGATATAGGAATGATACAACGGCCTGCGACCCGGTTCTGAATCATAATGTGGACAATGACTTCCCTTGATAAACCCGAGGCATTCCACTTTCGAAATATCTTTGGGGCGCGAATCAGTAGTGCCGTGCTCAAACCAGCACAACGATCCGGCACTGCCACCAGCCAGCACGATACCTTTGTCCCACGCCTGGCGAAGTATGGTATCGATACCTTGTGCCTTCCAGATGGCCATCATGTTCAACGTGTTTCCTCCGCCCACCACGATGCCGTCCATGCTCAGCAACACTTCTTCGAATGAAAGTTTCTGATTATAGCTGCTGATGAACAAGCGCTGCACAAATGGTTTTACATCCAGCGGAGCACAAGTCTCAAACCAGTTGGCAATTCCAAACGGACTATCAGCAGATGCCGTTGGCAGAAAGCAAAGACGTGGCATCGGCTTGCCGGTAAGACTTGCCATATACCGGATGAAGGTAGCGTTATAACCACCACCGAAGATCAGAATTTTGCGCTTGTTTGTTTCTGCTGTTATACTCATGTCGCTTGCTGCTATAGGTAAATTCAATCCTACAAATGTAGTACTTGTTATGCCAATAAATTTTCTTCTTTTCATAAACGTGATGGTAAAATGGACAGGGTGATACAAACTTTTTCCAGACTATATCTAAACCGGCTGTACCGACAGCTTATGTCTCAACGTTGTGTTAACGTTCTTCTATTGGCTCTTTACCGATCATCGCGATCGGGTCGGCATATACAAAAGTATACCCAAGCCGCTGCTTCACTTTTTCACTGCTCACAATTTTATAGGGAGTGCTGTCATCGGCAACAAAGCGGGGTGGCTCGAGGTTCAAGGCCACACTCGCCTGCGTGTAGAACGCTTCGCGCGCAGGATGTTCATCGGCACAGGCATTAAAGATTTCTCCCCAAACCGTTTGCCCGATGATGTTCTTCATTATACCAATACAATCGTGCTGATGAATGATATTGACGGGCGTATTTTTACCGGACAGATCTTTCTTGCCAGCCAAAAATCTTCCCGGGTGACGGGCTGGTCCTACGAGACCACCAAACCGAATAATTGTAGTACTGCCAAACGACCGGATGATTGCTTCAGCTTTTACGAGGTACGATTCCGGGTCGGCATCGTCTTCCGTCACAATACGATTTACATCCGGGTACACCGCGGTGGAGCTGATATATAGTATATGCTGCACACGACCCTGCGCAGCATGTTGCACCGCCTGCTCCAGTTGCGAAAGATATACTTCCGGCTGCGTAGTACGTATGCGGGGCGGTATACTGATCACCAGTATATCACACTGAAAAAAGTCAGCGATGTTATTGCCGGACGCCTGCGGATTGAATGTTACTACAAACGGCTTGATACCCAGCGCAGCAAGCTCAGAAACTTTTGCTTCCTGCGTGGTTGATCCGTTAACTCTATATCCTTCCTTTACCAGCGTTGCAGCGAACGGTTTTCCCAGCCATCCACATCCCAGAATACTTACCGTTGTCAAACTGTTCTTCTATATAGTAAGGTATATATTTAGTCTGCCGTGATTTCGATCTCGATGCGATCGTTCAGCTTGGCACTCGGACCGGTTTCCGGTGCGAGCATATTCTGTGAACCCCAGGCATATATCTGCGTACGGGATTTATCGATACCATGATCGATGAGGTAATTCTGAACGGCTTGTGCGCGCAACTTCGAGAGTTCTTTCGCATTACCCGTAATTTCAGAAGATCCCTGCGTTGAGAAGTAATTTTTAGAAGGACCAAGTGCAATGATCTTGCGCGAGTTGCTGCCGTTGCAATGACCGTGTATGGTGATCTTATACTCCGGATTGTCGGTCATCATATTTACCAGCTCATCCATTTCAGATTTTGATGGCGGCAACATCACCACGGCATCTTTATAGAATGACACGTGATACATCACCGATACATCTCCTTTCTTCATGCGTTCCAGCTGATACGGAATTACCCATGCACCATTTCCATCCTGAAAAGCTTTACTTTCCATAAATGCCGGGTTATCGTAATCAAGCATCTTTACAATTTCCTTGTATCCGAAAATACCACACACCAGCGACAACGGATTGTTACGCGTGGATGGACGCGTTATATCTATATACTGATTGGTTTTATAGATACCGAGATCACGTCCTCTTCTGAAATCAACATTGTGGATTTCACCTTTCACTGGTTTACCATCGTCTGTCTGAATTGTAAACTTGAATAATTTACCTTTTATAACAGTCGGTGGTGCAGCCGGCACTTCTTCGCCTACACTATCGGTTGGCTCTGCTGTTGCCACGGTTGGAGTATTCGCAGTAGCTGTTGTATCGGGCGTTGGCACCGGGGGTGTTACAGGAGGTTCTTCAACAACCGGAGTTGTCTCTTCAACAACTGGAGGTTCAGTCTCAAGCGGCAGATCTTCGCCACCTTCCAATATACCGGAGAACACCCACGAATCTTTGAACTCTGTTTCTTTATGAAGACCTCGCATTTCCACCTGGGCGGCATTGCGATCAGCGGTCTTCATCACATATACATAATACAGTTTTTGTTTTTTGTACAGTCCATAGCCGGCATTGAATCGCTGGCTTCGTACATAGCCTGTAAACTTTTGCGCATTACTTTCTACAGCGAACACACCAACAACTACATAATGGTTCTGTTGAGCAAAAGCAAAAGATGAGATCAGGATAAAAACAAAAATAATAGCCGAACGGATAAGGGTCTTTTTCATAAGCATACACACAGGTTGATGCTAAATTAGTAAAAACCCGCCAGCAATGTATACGATATAGTGAAATGCTTATTATTTTTTGATGAAGGGGTATATACTCAAATTTTATACCAGCCCTATATATGTGGACACATGCATCATATTTATCGCAGCGTGTGTTGTGTGAAATGTCACCGATCGACCAGTGCTATAAATTCCTGCACGATCGTCTTCAGTTCGTCAGCCTTACCCTGTTCAAATTGTTTCTCTTCAAAGGAAGCAATGAGCGTGTCCAATTGTTGCGAACCGCGCGTGTAGTTTAACCGCTTCATATACTCACCGGCATACCAAAGGTGTTCCTGGGGTAACTTCTTCAATCCGTCCAGCAGGTAGCGGCTCACCACTTCTTCGTTGCCCAGGTATACCAGGTCGACCAGACCAAAGTCGCTATACCCTTTCACGGTTGTTGCCAGCAGTGCATTCCTGAGTCGTTGCTTTTGTTCCTGGGCTAGCATATACTTGAACGGAAGCTGCTCCGACCGCGCGTAGTACGACATGAAATCACTTTCGGGTGAAAGCTCATATACTCCGTCCCAACGCGTGGCTTCGTGTTCGGCACACTTGACCAGCCATTCGGTCGTTTCGAAAAATTGCTGATCAGTATCTGCGATGGCAAGTATCTGTTGCATCTCACGAATGCGATCGCGATACACGGCTATATCGGGTAATGTTACTTCACGCACACCGTATGACAACGCGTGTGTCTCAAACATACCCTTCTCTCCTTTGTCAAGAAAAACCACAACTTCGCTGCCCGCTTTATACCGGGGTGGTGCCGGACAAATCATGTTCGGTTCGTACGGCACTTCGATGAGTATACTTTTAATGGAGCCCTTTAACACTTCGCGCACTTCGATGCGCGCTACGGCAGACGCGAAAGAGTTTCTCCTGCCCTTCCGATCATATACTTCCTTTACATGACCGATCACAATGTATTCGCTCTCGATAATGAGCTTACGCAACGGTCTTGGGTCAATAGGATACGCGGCTGATCGTCCGATAAATGCCGCGATCAAAAAGAGAATCAGTATGGAAGGTTTCATACGCGGTCAAGGTTGTGTACTATATCTCTTAAACGCATGTCTCAGATATTTTGTATCTGGTGCAACACTTAAAATATCCGTTCATGTTCCGGCTATAGAATGCTGCTGCTTGCGTTTCGTCACAACACAGGACGCGACTTTCTAGAAATCAGTATGCGCTGTTTTGAGATCGAGCGGCTCGATCCAGATGTTACGGAAGAGTACATCGTGACCTTCAGCCTGCAGTTTCAAGCCACCGGGTGTATCGGTTATACCTTTACCACCATCGTTGCCTCCATCTATACCGGAGTTAGGCCCGCCCCACACCTGCTGAATCGTTTTATCCGTATGCACTTTTATACCATTGAAGTACATGGTTAACATTGCGTTTTCAGTAAGCTTGCCATTTTCAAAACGTGCGGCTCTGAAAACGATATCATACGCATTCCATCTAGCCAGTCCGTTGTAAGCATGATACGGAGATTCTGATTCGTTGATTACCGCGGCCATACCGTGACTGGTAGAATCACCATCGAGCACCTGTATCTCGTACCGGTTCTGAAGATATACTCCGCTGTTGCCGCCCGGCTTCATGATAAGAAATTCGATGTGCAGGCGGAAGTCACGAAATTCTTTTTTCGTAACAATGTCTGCCGTTCCATATTTACCACCGGCTGCCGTAGGATCGTTGCCATTCAGTACGGTGCCTTTATCTACCGGGTCGTTTACGATTGTCCATTTGATCGGCAACGTGGCGGCCAGTCGCGGACCTTTCCAGTATGTCCACTTCTCATCCAGCATTTTACGCGTGCCATCAAAAAATATCTCCGCTTTCTTAGTCGGCTTTGCTCCGACACCGGTTTTTTGTGCGGACAGACTATAGGGAAAAACAATTGCTGCGAGCAATGTGATGAGCGCGATTCGTATCGATGGATTTTTCATGGGGCGATTGTTTTTGGTTTATCAATACTACAGCATTTCTCACAATGGATGCGAGTATATTACAGCAGTGGCAAATTTAAACCTATACAACACTTCTCTTCTGCAGCAACCGGAATATTCCATAACCCAACGCTACCCCTATGCTATTGGCGACTACATCGGCTACAGAAGGACCGCGACCGGGCACGTATTGCTGAATCAACTCGATGATGATGCCCAGTGCCAGACTATATATCAACGCTATGCGGATAAACCGTAACGGCTTGCCGGTATATTGGTACGTCTTCTTCAATGCATAGCACGACAAAAACATGAGCACACCAAATATAAAAAAGTGAACAATCTTATCGATCTGAAAGAACCCGACTTTAGGGATAGCCTTGCCAGGAATAAGTGTTGCTATTAGAATCACGAGCGACCACACAATCGCCGGCCATGTATACCGGATCAACATATACTCAGTTGGCTTTTGATTGATAGTCTTCATTCTCTAACGTGATGAGATCGTTCAGCAGCGATAAGCTCACCGCTCCGGGTTTACCATCACCAATCACTGTATCGTTTACTTTCACAATGGGTACAATGCGTTTGGTTGTACTCGTCAGAAAAGCTTCCTTCGCAGTTGCTATATCGTCCAGGGTAACAACACCTTCTTCAGCTTTATACCGGTGTGCTG
Source organism: uncultured Chitinophaga sp. (assembly GCA_966211525.1). GTDB lineage: Bacteria > Bacteroidota > Bacteroidia > Cytophagales > Cyclobacteriaceae > Ohtaekwangia. Next base: position 12,576 of record CBIHOZ010000066.1, read on the forward strand.
CAAGCTTAAGTATATTTTTACGGGTGATGCCGCGCAGTATATGGTGTGCCGGTGTTACTACGGTATCATCGTTGCGCACGATAAAGAAATTGCAACGCGGAAACTCGGATACAATACCACGCTTGTGATACAGCACATCAGCGGCCTGATTTTCTTTTACTTTATTGATAAGCCATATACCGGTGGAGTAGTTAATGGTTTTCGCGGATGCAAAATCACGAACAAATTCGTGCGTGATGATCTTCACTCCGTTTTTAATCTGGTCCTCGCCCGGTAAGGTGAGATTGTGTTGCGTAATGATCAGGTTCGGTTCTGCCGGTTGATAACCATCGGTTGAGTAGCCACCGGTAAGAATCATTTTTATACCCGATGCCGCTATATTGTTTTTACGGATAAGGCTATAGATAATGTTCTTAAGTTCATCGCGCTGATGCGGCACTTCGAGTTGCATGCTGGCTGCAGAGTTGTAAAAACGATCGAGGTAATCATCCAGAAAATACGGATGGCCATCCTGCACTTTAAAGAAATCAAATATACCATAACCGCGCTGTATGGAGAGATCACTCACATGCAGAAATGCTTTTTCTACTGGTATGATCTCACGATGTATATAGGCAAACATATTATTTCACTTTTTTACGGACGGCAAGATAGGAAATAGCTGTCAGTTGCCTGCTATGTGGCGTGAAATGTAAGACGCGTTGCCGCCCTCCGGTGACAGGAGGTTTTCAGTATATATAGTTTATACCGGGCAGCGAACCGGCAAGTGGCAGCCAGCAATTATTTCACCGCTTGCATTTCGCGGATCTCGCGAACAATGTGGCGATAGAATTTTCGTTCGGGACCTTTCAGATGTTCGAGCTCTTCGCTCATTTCCTGTAATTTATTTTGCAACGCTTCGGGTTTGTTCGTAGCCATCAGAAATTTACAGTACTCTATACGTTGGCGGTAATTGGTAAAGGATGAATCCATCTGCTGAAATTCTTTCTCTGCCAATTCACTTTTACCGGTGTGATGCAAGGCCCAGGCATACGCAGCACGTTCTTCTGATTTTTGAAAACGCTTCTCGGATTCAAGTGCTTGTCCGTACGCAACGGCAGCTTCGTAATCTTTTTTCAGGAATGATGTGAATAATACCTTGATGCGGATAACCGGATCATCGGCCATAAATCCCGTAAGGCATTCTTTATATAAAGTAAGCGCTTCGTCATAACGGCCGCAGGTTACATAGGCATCGGCCAGGTTTGTTTTGTTGGTGATGTTATCGCTGAAGCGCAATGCTTTTTCGAGCTGCTCAATTTTATAGTTGCTGTTTACAACACCCTTCACTCCTTCTGCTATTGTTTCTATACTTCTGCGACTATAAAAGTTGTGATAGAGATACATAGCGCAGCCTATACCCGGAAAAAATATAATGAACCAATACCAGCGTTGTTCAACATGATTACGATATGCGTGATACAGGCAGAACGCCTGCAGGGCCAGGAGTGGTGTATAAAAACCGATCATAAAACTAAACGTGTTTAGGTCAGGTGCTGCAAGGTAACATTTTAAAACCTTTAGGCAAACCAACGTAAACACGCTCAGCTTTTTTAATTGGACGGAATGTAGCGCGGTGCTTTCCGGTGTTTGGTGCCTTGCTCGTAAGCATAAGCTATCTCCAGCAATACAGGTTCACTCCACGCTTTACCAAAGAACGATACGTCTACCGGAAGCTCATCAATCAAACCCATCGGCACAGCTATGGAAGGATAGCCGGCTATAGCAGCAGCGGATGAGCTGCCTCCCATAAAGTGATCACCATCGATGAGGTCAGTCTTCCAGGCGGGTGATCCGGTGGGCGCCATCAATGCATCGAGACTATATTTCGCCATAACCTTGTCGATGCCTTCTTCGCGTGTAGCCTTGTGCATGGCTGCAAGTGATTCTTTATACTCCGGTGTCTCAAGATCACCTTTTGCCTGCGCCATCTCGAGTAACTTCTGATCGAAGTAGCGAAGCTCCACGGAATCTTTTTTATTGAACTCGATCAACTGTTGAATATCTTTTACAGGTGCATGACTGAGTCCTGCAAAGTATTTATTGAGTCCGTCTTTAAATTCATAAAGCAATACCTGGAACGAAGGCTGCCCTGCTCCTTTACCTACGGGTTCGTCAATTTCTATTACTTCAGCGCCCTGACTTTTCAGATACGCAACGGTCTTCTTCATCAACGTATCTACACGTGCATGATAGCCCGCTATATCTTTCAACAAGCCGATGCGTTTTCCTTTCAATCCATCAGCTTTCAAAAACCTGGTATAGTCTGTATGAAATATAGCTTCTGGGTTAAGTGTTTTACTGTCTGCTGTATCTATACCGGCCAACGCTCCCAACGCAATGGCTACATCTTCTACAGTGCGTCCCATCGGGCCGGGTGTATCTTGTGTAAAGGAGATCGGTATAATTCCACTGCGACTGATCAGACCAACCGTTGGCTTCAACCCCACAATGCCATTGTTGTTTGCAGGACAAACTATAGATCCGTTTGTCTCGGTGCCGATTGCTACGACACAAAGATTAGCCGCTACGGAAGCACCCGAACCTGAACTCGATCCGCACGGATTACGATCGAGTACATACGGATTACGCGTCTGCCCTCCTACACCACTCCAACCGCTTGACGACATATCTGCACGAAAGTTAGCCCACTCGCTCAGGTTTGCTTTGGCAATGATAACAGCTCCGGCCGCTCTCAGTTTTTGAGCAACCCAACTATCGCGTGCCGGAAATGAATTACGAAGTACAATTGCACCAGCCGTGTTCGGCATCTTATCGTGCGTGTCAATGTTATCTTTCAGAATGATCGGTATACCATGAAGAGGCCCGCGGATCTTTCCGTCCTTCCACTCCTTTTCAAGTTGTTCGGCTATCTGCAATGCATCCGGATTTATACAGATGACCGAGTTGATCTTCGGACCATTCTTGTCAATCGCATCGATGCGTGCGAGGTAATCTTTTACCACAGTGGTTATGGTATATTTACCTTCACGATACCCTTGATGTAGCTGGCGGATGGTAATTTCTTCGAGGTAAGCATGTGTATCGGCTGAGACACTATTATCTTTCGCTGGCTGACACGCGATCAACAGTATACCAAGCAATAAGGTAAGGGTGGGTTTCCGTTTCATAGGTTGGGTTTAAAACGGAAATAAATTACAACACAGCAGCTTTATCGCAGAAGGAAATTATATATACGGTGTGAATGCATTGTTGGCCCACAGAAGACGCAGATTACACGCAGATAAAGGCAGTAAATACCAGAAATACATAGATATTTTCTGCGTTGATCTGCGCCCTCTGCGGGCAAAAAAACTCACGCTATAGCATGACTCACCGGCTTGGCAAGCACTTGCTCTTTTTCCTGTTTGCAGGCAGCCGATGTGATGTATTGCAGAATGACAGACAGGATCAATCCAAACAAAACAAAAGTCACGAAGAGAATAAACCCGGGTTGTAAAGATGTCTCGTTGGTAGAGATACTCGCCAGCGAATCAGTTTGCAAATTAAGATGCGCCATTTGACTATCCAGTATACCTTTGAAACCTATATACGCCATAAAGATCGCCACAACATTAACATCAGCCATGCTCCACTTGCCCGACTTGAATGCAAAGAAGCGAACCAGTTTATTATTTCGGCAGCGTTCATTTCCCAGTAAATAAAACTTGGTAGCAAATAACTTCCCGATCGGGAATGCGATGCTGAATATAAGAATGAGTATACCAACTATAGCCGAATCATATTTACCGGTTTGCAACAATATACTCACTACATCAACAATACTTTTACTTTGGAAGAATATAACCTGGTCGTTGAAAGAAATACGTTCTCCTATCAGCAGGAAGCTCATCTCTTTGATACGCGCATCAATCTCGATCATCGGCGAAGTAAGTCCGGTGATGAGCATGATCAGCGCGAGTATTACCGACAGAACGAACAACGGTGTATGCAGTGCCGTTTGTTTCCGAAGCAGTAACCACGTCACGAGAAATATAACGGTTACAGCCATCAATATATAGGTAAAAAAATAAGCACGCTGGTAGAGACTTTCCAGCATATTTTTACTCATGGCGTTGAAGGCTGGTACATCGGCTACACTATATTTATCCAGCAATGCCTTGGCACGCGTTACGTCATTTACACTATCATAGGTAATTGATCCGAACTCCTGCAATTTGCTTTGTGCGAGAAATTTAAGACGTTCTTTATTCTTGGGTTTCTTGATTTCGTTAACAATGGTAGAGGCAAATTCCGGCACACGTGCATGCACCTTCTCTTCGTTGACAAGTGTTTTTACGGCAAACTTTTTCAGCTTGCCGCCTAACGTTTTTTGTTTTTTATCAATGAGACTGTCGGCTTTATTAACGACTGCGTGCAGTACCTGGGCTACTTCTTCTTTCAGAGCGGCTTCCTGTTCGGGAGTAAATTCAAAGTCATCAATACGATGGGTGATTACTTTCACCATGTGATCGCGCCACGCGTTGACTGACAGTAGCCCATACGTTATATTGTTAAGAACGCTATAATCTCTCTTGATCTCCGCCCGTTCTGATGAGAGGCGGTAAACCTGAATGCCGCTCCAACCTGCTATCACCAGCAGTGCGCCTCCTACGAGGACTAACAACGAGCGTTGCAGAAGTATCATACCCAAACTGTTAAGTAGTACGATACCGTGTTAAAATAAAAATGCCGTTACCAGTGTGGAAAAGAAATGAGATTACACACAAAAAATGCACCATTAGCGAAGCTTTTATTCCACACTTTATCAGCAAGCTTACTGCACGGAACAGAATGAGTAAAAAAATACACTGTATTTGCTCGTTGATTATTACTACTTTTGCCTCGTTATGGCAATACCACTGAACCTGCTGGAAGAAACACTCGGTCATTTTCACGAAGGTGCCCGGTCGGTACGTGCCTATACCGAAGAGACTACCTATATCATTACCAAAGCCAACGACACTGGCGACTTCTGGGTAGCTACTGAAGAACCTTCCTTCCCGAAAACCAAAACACGGTCGCTCGAAACATACTTCGAAGATGTGTTTGGTGTTGAAGCCCGCTATTGATCTTCTTTTTATTCTGCCAAGATTTCGATAGTTTACTTTCCCGTAAACGAATCGCATGAAACTTTCTCTTCTGTTTTTCGCGCTGTGTATGCTTTGTTGTCGCGGTAAGGAATCTGATAACGTTGCAACAGCATCGCACCGATATCCCATGATCGACTATGTGCAAGTGGGCCAGATGTTACAGGATATTGGAGGTCCGACTGTTCTGGACCTGAAGAATAAAGACGGGAAGCAAGTGGTGCTGATCGGATGTCCGCATTCGCGGGATACCACCGGCAAAGAGTTCGATCTTATCGATATATACTTCAAGCATCTTCAACCACAGGTTGCCTTTAACGAAGGTGGTGATGTGCGCGAAGATTTACACTATGCTTCGCGCAACGAGGCAATACGCAAGCAAGGGGAAACCGGTCTGCTTAAATATCATTGCGACATGGCCGGCATTAAAATGCTGAATGGTGATTTTACCGAAGACGAAGAAATCAAAACGATGCTCAAGCTATATCCGAAAGATGAACTGTTGCTATATTATACGTTTGAACGCTTCATCATTCCTTATAAATATGGCATGGACAGTGACAAACCACTCGAAGAAGCTTATGCCAATTTCATAAACGACTATCTTACGAAACATGGCTTTCCCTTAACAGACGCCGAGAAAACTTTCAGCTACTTCAAGCAGGTATACCAGCATCATATAGGACAGGTGTTTGAGCTGGATAAGGCAGACATCGAACAATTCGATTTTCTAAACGACAACTGCAAGTTCTGCGCGATCGGTCGCACCTCGAAAGTTGTTCGCGATGAGGCACTGCTAAAGAAAATCAGCGAAGCGCTCGATCAGCACGATCGTGTTTTTGTTACATTCGGTGGTGCCCATGCACTGGCCATTGAGCCGGCCCTTAAAAAACTTCTGCGCGAAAAGATACATCACGAGGCGCTATAACCCATTGCCTGTAACGCGGTTACAAAAAATCAAACACATTGCGGGTAACACGCTGCTGCTGCCATATTTGATTATTCCCGTGGCATCCCCATATTCGCACACGAATAATTCAATGGTCCGTTTTCAACCTATCTATGACATCGCTGAGCTCTGTTCCCGAAAAGGTTTGACACAGGCTATACTTTGCCCGGGTTCGCGATGCGCTCCTTTAACATTAGCGTTCGCGCGGCATCCTGATATTACGACACGTACTTTCAGTGACGAACGCAGTGCCGGCTTTGTAGCGCTGGGTATAGCGCAGCAAAAGAAAGCACCGGCTGTTGTTGTATGTACTTCGGGATCAGCCGCGTATAACCTTGCTCCTGCTGTAGCCGAAGCGTGGTTCAGTGAAACTCCGCTGATCATCTTTACTGCCGACAGACCTGCTGAGTGGATCGCGCAGCATGACGGGCAAACCATTCATCAACCGGAGATCTTCGGCAAGCATGTCAAGAAATCATTTCAGCTTCCACAGGAGTATGAGCATGCGGATAGTCAATGGGCGATCAATCGCATCGTGAATGAAGCTATCAACTTGTCGTTCCAGGAACCGAAAGGTCCGGTACATATAAATGCTCCGTTCCGTGAGCCGCTATATCCTCCGAAAGGAGAAACGATAAGCTATAGCGAGTCGGTGCGCGTTATGGATGAGTATACATCTCCGTTCGCGTTATCGGAAGAACAAAAAAAGAAACTCACTGCCGAGTGGAGTTCATATCATAATATACTGATCGTTGCCGGCCAGCATGAAGCAGACCAGGAACTGACCGATGCATTGTCTCATTTCTTCCTGCGTCATAACATTCCGGTAGCAGGCGATATCATTTCCAATTTGCATGGCATTGAAAAAGTAGTGCGACATGCCGATACATTTTTAGGACAGGCATCTGCCGATGTAAAGAAAACATTGCGTCCGGATCTGCTGATTACCTTCGGTAAATCGATCATCTCCAAAAACCTGAAACAGTTCCTTCGTAAATATTCTCCGAAGGTACACTGGCATATACAGCCTGCAGGTATAGTAGCGGATACATTTCAAAGTATAACCAATGTATTCAATACGACACCGGCTAACTTTTTCCGTTTTCTGGGATCTATACCCAACAGCGAGTCGTTCGAAAATCAGAAGCAAAACAACTTCAACAAGTTTTGGGAGGTAGAAGAACGCAGAGCGATACGCACGCTGGAAGAATTCTTTCCGCAGGATGAATTTGCAGAACTTGAACTGGTCAATACCATCATGCAAAACTTGCCCGACAACTGCAACCTGCACCTGGCTAACAGCATGAGCGTGCGCTATAGCAATGTTATCGGGTTAATCGCGAAGCAGAAAAATATACAGGTATATGCCAACCGCGGCACCAGTGGTATAGATGGCTGCACGAGTACGGCTATAGGACACAGTCTTTCGAATGAAAAACCGAACGTGTTGATTACGGGTGACGTTGCTTTCTTCTACGATCGTAACGCTTTCTGGCACAACTACTCGTTGTCGAATTTACGCATCGTGCTGCTGAACAATCATGGAGGTGTAATTTTCAAAATGATCGATGGCCCCGGTTCATTGCCGGAAGCGGATGAATATTTTGTTACCCGGCAAAGACTAACCGCGAAGAAGTTGTGTGAAGAGTTTGGCTTTGATCACCTCAAACTGGATAACAAGCGCAAGGTAAAAAACCTGGTGAAAGACTTCTTCGAGTTTGATGGTAAAACCAAGATACTCGAGATAGAGACGGAGACACTGATCAACAAAATCATATTTGATAATCTGAAAGAGAAAACCAAAAAGAGTTATGAGCTTTAAATATTCCTGGCAACCGGTTAAAGAGTATAAGGAAATTCTTTTCCATAAGTTTGAAGGTATTGCACGCATCAGTATAAATCGTCCGCATGTACACAATGCATTTACACCGCTCACGGTGCAAGAGATGATTGATGCAATGCACATCTGCCGTGAAGACGCAGATGTTCGTGTTGTGATTCTGACAGGCGAAGGCGGTAAAGCATTTTGCAGCGGTGGTGATCAAAGCGTGCGCGGCCATGGCGGCTATGTAGGCGAAGACACAACGCCCAGGCTAAACGTTCTTGACTTGCAGAAGATGATCCGATCTATACCCAAGCCTGTTATAGCGGCTGTTGCCGGATGGGCGATTGGTGGCGGCCATGTACTGCACGTAGTATGCGACTTAACGATTGCTGCCGAGAATGCCCGCTTCGGACAAACCGGTCCTAAAGTAGGAAGCTTCGATGGTGGCTTTGGTGCATCGTATCTCGCTCGCATTGTAGGACAAAAGAAAGCACGTGAGATCTGGTACCTCTGCGATCAGTACGATGCGAAAGATGCGCTGGATATGGGACTGGTAAATAAAGTTGTTCCACTCGAATTACTTGAAGAGACCTATGTAGCGTGGGCAAAGAAAATTATAGCGAAGAGTCCGTTGGCGATACGCATGCTGAAGAGTTCATTCAACGCTGAACTTGACGGACAGGCTGGTATACAGGAACTCGCAGGAAATGCCACGCTTCTGTATTATCTTAGCGAAGAAGCAAAAGAAGGAAAGAATGCCTTCCTGGAAAAACGCGAACCAGACTGGTCGAAATACCCTAAATTCCCTTAGTCGAAATATATACCTGTAAAATATAGTACAGCATGCAGATAGAGAGGCTAGAAATACTACGGAGCATAGCCGAGATGGCGTATGTTATTGCGAAAGCTGATAAAGGGTTGAGCGCTGAAGAACGTATTGCTTTCAACAAGATTATTGGGGAAGAACTGCAATATGATTCGTGGGCAGCACAAAGTCGTTTTGATCTGCTGGATGAAGTGATCCAACCCTCTATTGAGACAGCGTATAACCAGGCCATTCACGACCTGCGAAAGTATAAAGAGCATCTTACGGATAACTTGCGTTCAACAGCCGTACGGGTTGTTGAACGTGTAGCCCAGGCTTGCAGTGGCACGCACGAAATTGAGGCTTTTATTATTGATCGCTTCAAGAAAGATCTACAGCATCTTTAACGGGTATGAAACGTTTTACAGCACTGCTGTTCGGATTACTCTGCACCGGTATATATAGTCTGGTATCAGCACAAAGCACAATGGAATCTGCTACTACTGTACATGTGTTCCGGCTCAAGACGCATGAAGATCTGAAGAAGGCATTGGTGTTATGGGCTAAACAAAACAAGATCAAAGCGGCCGTTATACTTACCTGCGTGGGCAGCCTTGAACAATACTCGCTTCGTTTTGCGAACCAGGAGAACGGCTCGGTAAAGAAAGGTCACTTCGAAATTGTATCGCTTACCGGAACGATCTCGGATGAGTCAGCCCATCTGCACCTGTCTGTATCCGACAGCACCGGCTATACTATAGGCGGGCATTTACTCGATGACAATCTTATCTATACTACCGCAGAGATTGCAGTGGCCGAGTTAACGGATGTAACCTTCGACCGGGAGACTGATGCTACCTATGGCTATAAAGAACTCGTGATCAGACGCAGAACGAAAAAGCCATGACCTATCCTTTTCCTACGATCTGGATAAACGGCAGAGATATATCAATAGAAGCTATACGGAACGAAACGGCTTCACCTGCCAGCGACTTTGAGCAGGCTACTTTTAATTTCATACGCGACTGGTTCAGCGGGCAAACTATATTTGAGATCCAGACCAGCGGCTCCACCGGCACTCCGAAAAAAATCTTACTGACCCGTGATCAAATGCTGGCCAGTGCCCGCATGACGGAGCAGGCACTAGCGTTGAAGCCGGGCGACACGGCACTCGTTTGTCTTCATACACAATACATTGCCGGCAGAATGATGCTGGTACGATGCTTCACGACCGGTATGCGTATCGTTGTAACAGAACCAGCTGCCAACCCACTGGCGAATATACCTGACTCCATTGCGATAGACTTTACAGCGTGGGTGCCATACCAGCTATATGCTATACTTTCATCACCGGAAGCTGCGCGCTTAAACCGTATAGGAAGTGCTATTATCGGAGGCGCTCCGTTAAACCATGAGACCATCAGCGAGTTGCAGCGGTATACGTGTATATTCTACGCTACATATGGCATGACGGAAACCATATCGCATATAGCATTACAGACCCTTAACGGTATAAATGCGTCAGCTGTGTTTCGTGCGTTGCCGGGTATAGCGTTGGCTATAGATGAACGCGGCTGTCTTACCATTGACGCTCCTCACCTTTCTGAAAAGATTGTTACCAATGACCTGGTGGAGCTGAAAGACAACTATACATTTTTATGGCTTGGCCGATGGGACAATGTTATTAACAGCGGTGGCGTAAAGATTATCCCGGAACATCTTGAATCACGTATGGCAAACACGCTATATGAATGTGGAATTTTACGGTCATTTTTTATAGGCTCCGTTCCGGATAAAAAACTTGGAGAGAAAATTACGTTGCTACTCGAGGGAGAAGAACTTGAAGAAGAAAAAAAATATAGTCTTCTTCAAAAACTTAAGCAATCGTTTTCGAGCTACGAAGTACCAAAAGCTATCGTTGTGCTTCCCAGATTTTTATATACGAATACAGCGAAAATTGATCGAGGGAAAACGATTGAAATCGTTACAAAACGGGTGTAAACGTTACATCATCTATAATATACCCCATTAATTCATATTATCAGAATATTATCGTTTTTTTGATCATGGCACCTTATTTATACGGTATCCGTATAAAGTTTTAATTTATTTTAAATATAAAGGTTACATCTGTATCAATTATTTTATTTAGCTTTGGTTTGTCTAATAGTTGTCTTTAAAGATCCCGCCCTACTACAATCAGATCTTTAGAGCAGCAGTGCTTTGTGTTGGTTTAAAATTTTATATACCATGAAACGGGTATTAGTTATTGAGGACGATGTCCCACTATGCTGGCTTTTAGAAAAGATACTTCAGAAGAAACACGAAGTAGTCATTATGAACAATGGAATGGAGGCTTGGTCATGGCTTACCGATGGTAATTTGCCAGACCTTATTATTTCAGATCTCAAGATGCCATCGCTTGATGGTATTGAATTGCTGGAGAATCTGAGTAATAGCGGTCTCTTCAAAAACATTCCGGTCATTATCCTTTCAGGATATGAAGACGCAAGCAAACGCAAACAGTGCCTTGATCTGGGAGCTTTTACGTACATGGTAAAGCCCTTTGAACCTCAGTCATTCCTGGCTGAAGTAGACCGTGCATTATTATTTCAAAGACAAAATGTAACAGTTAATTAATTATGGATGTTGCAGTGAATTTAAACGTAAATGAATCCCCTATGTCTGTAGTATATGAGGCTAACACTCATACATCAACCTTTACACAGAACATTGTAAAGATAGGTTTCTCGGATTCTCTCATTGAAAATGATTATGCACAAGGTACCGTGCACTTTATCAACTCGACCCTTGCCAAGACGATTGCTGAAATCAAGGCCGGCTCTTCTGAGTACGATGCTCTTCTGTTAAACCCTGCCGCTCTTGGCGCTGAAGCAGAACAACTGAAAGCACTCGCTGCGCAGAAAGCTATACCCTATATATTTTATACTCCCAAGTTCGATCAGGCCGCTAAAGATCTGGCGCACCGCGCAGGTGCTGATGAGTATCATTACGGTGCTATCACTCCGGCATTCTACAAGCGTGTAGACTTTATCAAGAAGTTGAAACTATACAAGATCGAACGCGGCAATAAACCATATACCATCGTTCGTGCACATGAAGAAGTGCCCACCATCAAATTGTGGACATTGAAGCGCGCATTTGATATCATGGTTTCATTCACAGCGCTGCTATTCCTCTCTCCGCTCCTGCTGATCATTGCTATCGTGATCAAGCTTGAGTCGAAAGGACCGATCTTCTATATATCGAAGCGTGCCGGTGCAGGATATAAAATTTTCGACTTCTATAAATTCAGATCCATGCGCACCGGTGCAGATAAGGATCTGGCAAAACTTCAACACCTTAATCAATATGCAGAAAATTCTACTTCAAGCGATAACGTATTCTTCAAAATCAAAAACGATCCGCGCGTAACCCGTGTCGGTAACTTTATACGCAATACCAGTCTTGACGAAATCCCTCAGCTCTTCAATGTGTTGAAAGGTGATATGTCATTGGTTGGTAACAGACCACTTCCTCTATACGAAGCAGAGAAACTTACCAAAGACCAGATCGCATGGCGCTTTCTTGCACCGGCAGGTATCACGGGTCTGTGGCAGGTAACGAAGCGCGGTAAAGGAGAAATGTCTCCTGAAGAGCGCATTGCCCTGGATATGGAATATGCCATGAAGAACTCTTTCTGGCTGGATATGAAAATACTGTTCAGCACCGTGCCGGCTTTGTTACAGAAAGAACAAGTTTAATCCTTACTATATAATCATAGCGAGTACTACATGTTCATCCTTGAACTCATTATCTTATTGTATTTTGTTTACGTAGTTGCGTATACAGCCTTCTTTGCCTTTGCAGGTTTATTTTACAGAGCGTTGCCACTGCCTGAACCCGGTGGTAAACTCAACTTCTGTGTGCTGATTCCTTCCTATAAAGAGGATGCAGTAATTATGGATGTAGCGCAGCAGGCACTGAAGCAAAAATACCCGGCTGATAATTTCGATGTAGTAGTAATTGCCGATTCACTGCAACCCTCCACGCTTGAGTTTCTTCGGAAGCTTCCGCTGAAAGTGGTCGAAGTAAAGTTCGAGAGCAGTACCAAAGTGAAGTCGTTGAACATGGCACTGTCTCAACTCAACGCTGCAGACTATGACTATGCCGTGATACTCGATGCGGATAATGTGATGGAGCCTGATTTCCTCAAGCGTCAGAATTCTTTATTGTCAACCTATAAATTCAAGGCCGTTCAGGGACAACGCAAGCCGAAGAACCAGAATAACAACCTTGCGTTCCTCGATGGTGTAAGTGAAGCGATCAACAACCATGTATACCGTCAGGGACACACAGCTGCCGGGTTATCTTCTTCCATCAGCGGATCCGGTGTTGTATTTGACTTTACATTGTTGAAGACCAAGCTGGGCAAAATGGATTCCATCGGAGGATTCGATCGCGAGCTTGAGCTTCAGTTGTTGCAGGAAGGTATCAAGGTATATTACTTCCGCGATGCCGGTGTGCTCGATGAAAAAATATCGCAGGCTAATGCGTTTCAGAATCAGCGCAAGCGTTGGATCTCCAGTCAATATGTATACCTGGCCAAATACTTCAAGCCGGGTATGGCTGCACTCTTCAAAGGTAACTTTACCTTCTTTAACAGTGCTGTACTGCGTAACATTCAATTGCCACGCCTTATCAACCTCGGTTTACTTACCGTGCTCACAATCGTAGCCGTACTGCTGCGTAACTATCTTGCATGGGGAGCTACTATATGGGTTGCTTTGTTCAGCATTAATACGCTTGCCATCCTGGTATCTATACCCGGAGAATATTACTCTAAAAAAATGCTCAAAGCTATACTCGATCTTCCGGGTATATTTGTGCGCATGTTCTTATTGCTCTTCAAACTGAAAAATGCCAATAAGAAATTTATACATACACCACACGGAGTAACTTCTGAGTCATAATTTTTATGAAGGCAGTTTCTTATCCGCTGGTTTCCGTAGTTACTATTAATTTCAATCAGACAGCCGTAACCCGCGATCTACTGGTATCACTCCGGAACATCACGTATCCGGCTATTGAAGTTATAGTAGTAGACAATGGATCACGCGATACATCGGTTCAATCTTTAAAGCAGGAATTTCCCGAGATCAATCTCATTGTTACCGGCAAGAACCTGGGCTTTGCCGGAGGAAATAACGTTGGTATAAAAGAAGCCAAAGGTGAATATATACTGCTGGTAAATAATGATGTTGAAGTTACACCTGGTTTTCTCGAACCGCTGGTGGAAACCCTGCAGCAGCAACCGCAGGCAGGTATAGCATCACCCCGTATAGTATATCACAACCGGCAGGAACTTATACAGTATGCCGGAGCCATCAAGATAAATCCATATACCGGTCGCGGTAAAAAATTAGGATACCTGGAAACAGATACCAATCAGTATAACACGATACAGGAAACCGAACTTGGTCATGGAGCGTGCCTGCTCACCTCGCGCGATGTACTCGAGAAAGTAGGACTTCTTCCGGAAGTATATTTCCTTTATTACGAAGAGCACGACTGGACGGAGCAAGTGAAGCGTGCCGGTTATAAGGTATATTACGTGGGTACATCCAAAGTATATCACAAAGAATCTATATCCGTAGGCAAAAACAATCCCCTCAAAACATATTACCTCACACGGAACCGGATTTTATATCTGAAAAGAAATACAAAAGGCGTAACACAATTGTCGTCTATGCTTTTCTTTTTCGCGCTCTCCGTTCCGAAAGACGTTGCAAAGTTTTTACTGCAACTGGACTTTCCGAATCTTAAAAGCTATCTTCAGGGGATTTCCTGGCATTTGAACCATAACCGGTTATGATTGACGAAATCAAAAAGAAATATCAAGAAATCAGAAATGAAAATCCGCGGTCATCTGGTTTCGGAATATGGATGTTAACTGTTGGCAGAATACTATCTATCTTCCTGCGTTTGTTTGCAGCCAAGATTTACCTGCGCAATTGTGTAAAAGTTGGCAAGTATGTAACCGTGCATGGCAAGCCCTTGATCAATGCCAGCGGCACCATCATTATAGAAGATAAAGTAGCCATCTGGTCTATATTTGAACGTACCAAGTTGCTGGTGAAGGGAACGGGTACATTAACCATTGGGCAAGGTACGCGTGTGAACGGAACGCATATAGCGGTGGCTGGCAATGTAACCATTGGTAAATTTGTCCGTATCGCCCCCTATACATTGATATTGGACAGTGACTTTCATGATCTTCACGATCATACAGCGGAAGGTAAAAAAGGAAATATAGTTATCGGTGATAACGTATGGATAGCGTCACGGGCAACCATTTTAAAGGGAGTAACTATTGGAGAGGGGTCTGTTATAGCAGCGGGGTCGGTAGTAACGAAAGATGTTCCCCCATATTGCGTAGCCGCTGGTGTACCTGCTAAAGTAATCAAAAGACTTAAACCGCAACTTGTGGAACAAGTCGCGGAATAAAAGAATAATCTAGCGTTATTGTCGATTAACTGGTATATTATCAAGTAGTTACTTTTTCTAAACCCTCCTAATCTATGAAGAGAATACCCGTTCCTTCAGAGCCCTATATGTATGCAAGCGTGCTCTTCCTGTTTCTCTTTATCACTACCCTAAATTTTCATGCCATCGCTCAATGCGGTTGTACCTTTACGATACCGGCAGGTTCGGGCAGTACTACGTTTAACGGAACTGCACAAGGTGTTAAGCCCGGCGATGTTATATGTATACAAGGTGGTGCCCGCGAAAGAATAATTTTTCAGAATATCAATGGCTCTCCTACCAACTATGTTACTATAAAGAACTGTAACGGTCAGGCGTTGATCGGTGGACCGAATGCAGGTAACGGTATATTGATCAACAGCTCGCGCTACTTTCGCATTACAGGAACAGGTGATCCAAGTGTTGAATATGGGATCAAGATTGTAGAAACAAAAAGTGGAACACAGGGAATTGTTGCCACATCCTTGAGCTCGGATATAGAGATCGATCACATCGAGATCACCAAAGTTGGTTTTGCCGGCATCATGGCAAAAACAGACCCAAGCAACAATTGCGCTGATAAAACACCCGAGCGTCCTAATTTCAGAATGAGTAACATTCACCTGCACCATAACTATATCCATGATATAGGCGGTGAAGGATTCTATATCGGTAACAGCTTTTACAACGGTACCACGATTTACTGCGGCAGTACCCAGTATCCACACGAAGTACGCGGAGTACGGATACATGATAACCTGGTGATGAATTCCGGTTGGGAATCTATACAGGTTGGCGCTGCGGTAGCAGATGTTGAGATCTACAATAACAAAATATATAATTACGGATCAGCCAACAACCCTTCGCAGAACGGAGGTATACAAATGGGTATTGGTACCACCGGTAAACTTTACAACAACTTTATTAAAGGTGGCTTCGGTCCTTGTCTCGTAGTACAAGGTATAGGACTCAACTATGTCTTCAACAATGTGATTGTTAACCCGGGAGCCGAGGCGATCAACATCAACACCCGCCCTACTCCACTTGCCAGTGACATCGTGCCGCTTGGTTTCCTGGGTGGTGTATATATTATTAATAATACGATTGTCAATGCACAGACCGCGGCTATAAAGGAGAACATCAACAATGCTCCGGGTAACGTTTTATATAACAACCTGGTTGTTGCTTCTACCACCAACTGGAATCAGCTGAAGACCTATACCGATTGGACACAGGGAAACAACGTGGTAATTCCGGTACTGGCCAATGCTAAATTTGTGAACCCTGCTGCCGATGATTATCGTCTGCAGTCAGGATCACCTGCTATCAACGCAGGCCGTAACGTTGCGCTCTTTGGTGTAACATTCGACTTTGATAAACTTCTCAGACCTACAGGTGCTAACTGGGACGCTGGGGCATTCGAGTTGTCCGGTAATCAAAAGCCTTCTGTTAACGTAGGCTCCAATCAAACGATTATACTTCCCATCAATACTACAACGATCATCGGTTCTGCTACCGATGCGGACGGTACAATCACATCGTATCAATGGACAAAAACAAGCGGCCCTGCGGCAACGCTCACCAATGAAACTACGCCTATACTTTTACTCACGAACCTGGTAGAAGGTACTTATGTATTCAGACTTACGGCTACCGATAACGCGGGTGAGACCGGCTATGCAGAAGTAACTGTTACGGTTCAGCCACTGATTGCCAACCAGGCTCCCGTGGCGAATGCGGGCGCCAATAAAACCATTACACTTCCGGTAACAACGACAACGATTAACGGTTCTGCAAGCGATGCCGATGGAACGGTAACTACCTATGCGTGGACTCAAGTGGGAGGAGCTGCTGCAACATTGGTCAACGCCAACACTGCTACATTAACCGTCAACGGACTGGCTACTGCGGGAACCTATACATTTCGATTAACAGCTACCGATGATGATGGTGCTACCGGCTATGATGAAGTTACCGTAACGGTACAACCTGCTGCTACAAATCAATCGCCTACAGCGAACGCAGGTCCGGATAGAAATCTAACACTGCCTACAAATTCAGTGAACCTTACGGGATCCGGCAGTGACCCGGATGGATCCATTGCAAGCTATAGCTGGACAAAAGTGAGCGGCCCCGCGGCTACTACATCCGGAGCAAACACACCTACATTATCCTTGAGTAATCTTACCGTAGGATCGTATGTATTTCGTTTGACGGTTACAGATAATAATGGAGCTACTGGTTTTGATCAGGCTACTGTTGTTGTTAGTGCAGCCAATCAATTACCGATAGTAAACGCTGGTCCTGACAGAACCATCAAGCTCCCTACAAGTACGGTTACATTATCCGGTTCTGCTTCCGATGCTGATGGCACAATAGCAAGCTATAGCTGGACCGTTGTAACCGGCCCAAACGTACCGACACTTACCAATGCCACATCGGCAACCCTGACGGTAACTAACATGGTGCAAGGCACCTATACATTTCGACTCACCGCTACTGATAACAATGGCGCGAGCGCCAGTAACGATGCCGTTGTAATTGTACAGGCGGCCAATATACCACCCGTTGCAAACGCAGGCTCAGATGTTACGATAACACTCCCTGTCAACAGCGCAGTACTAAATGGTTCAGGTACCGATACCGATGGAACGATAGCGACCTATGCCTGGGAAAAAGTAAGCGGGCCAACCGCCACCCTCGGGCCAACTGGACAGCCAGCTCTAAACCTATCCAACCTCGTACAGGGTACATATTCTTTTCGACTTCGTGTTACTGACAATGAAGGAGCTTCAGCAACAGATCTTGTTGCTGTTGTTGTTTTACCCCCTACAGTTAATCAGCCTCCGGTAGTAAATGCCGGAAGTGATGTTACGCTAACCTTGCCCACAAATTCAACTACACTCACCGGAACAGCGTCTGATCCGGATGGCAGTATAACTTCATATTTATGGGAACGCATCAGCGGCCCTACGGCTACCCTCAGCGGAACGTCAACGGCTACCCTATCCGCCAGTAACCTGCTGGAAGGTGTATATATATTCAGACTTACGGTAACGGATAACAAGTCGGCCACGGCCAGCGATGAAGTTCGTGTTACGGTAACTTCTGTCAACCAGAACCCGCTCGTAAATGCAGGCACTGATAAGACACTGGTGCTGCCAACAAACTTTACTTCCTTTACAGCATCAGCATCCGATACGGATGGAACGATATCAACTTACGCATGGACACAACAATCAGGTCCATCAGTAGCAACCATGGTGGGTACAGCTTCTGCCACGGTAGATATATCCGGTCTCATTATCGGTACCTATATATTTCGCATTACCGTAACCGACAATGACGGAGGCCAGTCGTTTGACGAAGCGCGTGTCGTTGTACAGGCTGCTACCAACGTAAACCCCGTAGCGAATGCGGGAAGTGACGTAACTATATTTTTGCCTACCAATACCGTTGTATTGCCAGGCTCCGGAACAGACTCTGATGGAACCATTCAGTCGTATGCATGGACCAGAATATCCGGTGGTGCAGCAACCCTTACCAATCAAAATACAGCTATACTTACAGCGTCCGACCTGGCGGCAGGAACCTATGTGTTCCGCTTGACCGTTACCGATGATGACGGTGCTACCGGTATAGATGATGTTACAGTAACCGTTAATCCGGCAACCGCCAACCAGTTGCCGATAGCAAATGCTGGTCCTAACATTACACTCTCACTTCCGGTGAACAGTACCAACCTGATTGGAGCCGGTACCGATCCGGATGGAACCATTGCGAATTATTCCTGGATAAAAGTAAGCGGACCTTCAGCATTCATGATCAATGCCAATTCTCCAGTGCTTTCATTAACAGACCTGGTAGAAGGTGTATATATATTTCGATTGACGGTAACGGATGATGATGGCGCTACTGCTACCGATAACTGCCAGGTGATCGTACTTCCGTCAAGCGTTAACCAGACCCCAACAGTATCGGCCGGTAACAACATAACGGTTACACTGCCCACCAACTCGGTAACCATTACAGCTTTCGCAAGCGACCCTGACGGAAGCATTGCTTCCTATAGCTGGGCGAAGCAGGTAGGGCCAACCGCTACTGTAAGTGGAGAAACAACGGCCAGTCTGCTGGTAACAAGCCTCGAAGCGGGAACCTATACTTTTCGCGTAACGGTAACAGACAACGCAGGGGCTACTGCTTTTGATGAAGTCAATATCATTGTACTGCCTGCGGGTTCAAATCAACCCCCGCTTGTGAATGCAGGTGTTGACCGAACACTGTTCTTACCCAACAACGCCATTAACCTGACGGGAACAGCAAGCGACAATGACGGATCAATTGCATCGTATCAATGGACCAAGATTCAGGGACCAACCGTAACAATGGGCAACACTACCGGTGCTACCGTTACACTGACAAACCTGATCTCCGGTCAATATACTTTCAGACTTACGGCTACCGATGATGATGGTGCAACATCGTTTGATGAAGTAAGTGTTACAGTGTTCCCTGGCACAATCAACCAATCTCCGATCGCCAATGCGGGAAGCAACCAGTCAATCGTGTTGCCGAACTCAACGGTCACCATCAGCGGTTCCGGTTTTGACCCGGACGGATCGATCGTTTCGTATACCTGGACACAGGTTTTAGGGGTTTCATCGGTGCTTGAAAATATTAACTCGCCTACACTTATTGTGAATAACCTGCTGGAAGGGGTATATAGATATCAACTTACAGTAGAAGATGATGATGGTGCGAGTGGCTCCGACTTTGTGGATATTACCGTGGTAGCCGAAGGAAGCAACGTACCCCCTATAGCAAATGCAGGCTTCGACCAGGTAATTTACCTGCCGCAATCTACCACCGAGCTGCAAGGCAGTGGTATCGACACAGACGGCTCGATTCAAACTTACCTGTGGGAAAAGAAGTCAGGCGGAGCTGTTACCATGAGCGGCCAGACAACTTCCAAACTTTCGCTCTCGGCACTTGCCGTGGGTTCATACCAGTTTACACTTACCGTAAAAGACAATGGCGGACTTACCAATACAGATGAAGTAAATGTATCGGTGTTGCCGGGCTCCATTAACAAGAACCCGAACGTGAACGCGGGCAACGATATATTCAGACGTGCTCCTGTTACGTCTGTTGTAATGACTGCGAACGCTACTGATGCTGACGGCACGATAGCATCTTTTAATTGGACAAAGATCAGCGGTCCGGCTGCCTCACTGGGGCCGATATCGCTTCCTGTTCTGACTGTATCAAATCCTCCCGAGGGCACGTATGTATTTCGTATTACGGTAACAGACAACGGTGGGGCTACTGCTTCTGATGAAGTTACGGTAGTCATTGCTCCTCCGGGCGTGAACCAGCCACCGGTTGTAACCACGGGGAACACCATCATTGTATTCCAACCTTCTACCACCACAACAGTAAATGGTTCTGCTTTTGATCTGGATGGTGCTATAGCTTCACTTGCGTGGACACAGCAGGATGGTCCTACCACAGCAACACTGTCGGGGGCCGGCAGTACCACGCTGGATGTAGCCGGTCTTGTGCTGGGCTCCTATACATTTAGACTCACGGCTATAGACAATGAAAATGCTTCAGCCTTTGCCGAGATTGTAATTGATGTACGTGCCGAAAATATACCACCCACCGCATTTGCCGGCAACGACACTACGCTATACCTGCCCGATGACTTTATAGCGCTGGATGGTATAGGAACGGATACGGATGGTTCTATCACATCATTTACCTGGGAACAATTGAGCGGCCCGCCCGCCAATGTATACCTGGATAA
>CBIHOZ010000067.1:0-33259 GCA_966211525.1 uncultured Chitinophaga sp.
TCTTACTTCTTACTTCTTACTTCTTACTTCTTACTTCTTACTTCTTACTTCTAAAACCTGAACCCATAACTCACAAACGGAATCAACCCAAACAACCCTGGCTGCTCATAACGCATCGTATTGGTTGTCTCATCCTGTTCAATACTTATCCCGACAGGGTTTGCACGGTTATAGGCATTATATACCCCGACAAACCATTGGTACTGAAATTTGCGTTCGGGCTTGCCTCTGAACTTAACGCCAAAATCCAGACGATGCGTATCGGCCAGCTTTACCTGGTTAATGCCTGAATAGATCGGCACAAGATCGACACCTGTTAATGTTGGTGCCAGTGTAACATACTGTCCTATAACAGGAGTAAAGCGTGAACCGGAAATATACTCCCATACAGCAGACACAGCCCAGCGTTTGCTGATGGCGTATTGCATGACTATAGCTCCGTTGTGTCTGCGATCGTAGCGTGAAGGAAATCGTTCGCCACCATTGATCTCGTTATACTGTCGCCACGACCATGATAATGTATAGCTGATCCACCCGGTAAATTTACCGGCATCCTTGCGGATCAAAAACTCCAGGCCGTATGCACTGCCTGAGCCTTGTATAAGCTTAGATTCAAAATCGTTGTTCAGAAAAAGATTAGTCCCTTCTTCATAGCCAATCAGACTGTTCATGGATTTATAGTATGCTTCTGCGGAGAGGAAAATATTTTTCTTTGTGAGCGCGCGTTGCCATGCCAGCGCTACCTGGTGCGAGGTTTGCGGACGAATGCTTGCTGTAACCGGATACCATATATCTGTTGGCGATGTAACAGCAGAGTTCGATATACGGTGCATATACTGCACCATGCGCGAGTAACTGAACTTCAAGGCTTCATCGTTGTTGATAGCATACCGTATTGAAACGCGCGGCTCCGGGTAAAAGTATACTTTATCTTTTACGGTTGCCATCGATGCACGTACACCGGCATTGAAACGCCATCGTTCGGACACTGGCCATTCATACTGTGCGTGCAATGCCAGTTCGTTGGATAGCCGGCCATCTGTTGCGCTACTCTCGAATAACTCGGCTATAGTACCTTGTGAGTTTATTATGTTAGGACTCACCGCATGACGCGTCCACTCGGCACCACCCTTAAATATACCTTGTCCGAAGAGCGAATCTTTTTGCAGCAGCACACGTGCGCCATAATCTTCTATATCCGATAGCGCGCGAAGCTCGTTTTCTTCAAATGCATTTCGAATGTTGTATTTATACTCCGAACGTATCAGCGAAACAGAACTGTTCCAGTTATTTTTTAAGCGATGGTTCCACTGCAGTGATAAACTTGTATTACCCGCTTCATACTCGGTAAGAAATCCATCACCATCATTATCGCGATCGCGAAACAGCTCGAGCTCATCTACACCTCCATAGTAACTCACCTCGATGCGATCGCGCGCAGAAGGTTTGAAAATCAATTTACCGTTCAGATCATAGAAGTAATATGGAAGTTCTTCGTTGCCGATTGCTTTCACTACCTGATCGATATAAGTTCTTCTGCCTGCTACCCACAGACTCGCTTTATCTTTCACCAGGGGTTGTTCAACAAATAAGCGCGATGCTATTACACCTATATCTCCGGACACGCGTGTTTTGGCGGCCACGTCATCAATTGTCTCAATGTTAAGTATAGATGATAATCTTCCGCCAAACTCAGCCGGGAAGCCTCCGTTAATCGCTTCAACTTTATTTAGTATATCCGGGTTGAACACAGACAAAAATCCAAGCATGTGGCTTGGGTTATAAATCGGTACATCATCGAGTAATACAAGGTTTTGATCGGCAGCACCTCCCCGTACAAACAGGTCGGAACTTCCTTCCACACCACGCACCGTGCCGGGTAACAACTGTAATGCTTTAATTACATCGGCTTCACCTCCTAATACCGGGAGCATACGAATATCTTCCTGGGTGAGTAAATATGTACTCGTACGGTTGGTTTGCAACATGTCTTCCTGTGGATTACGTTGCCCTATAATTTCTACTTCCTGCAGATGACCTGCTGTTGACTGAAGTGAAACCGACAATGTTGTATCACGTCTTAGTACGAAAGTCTGCCGGTATATTTCATGACCTACAAAAGAAACAACGATGGTTTTCCTGCCGCGTGGCAATGCTTTTGAAAATTTACCATCATTGGAGCTTGCGATATTTACCGAGTCGGGGTAAATAAACACATAAGCAGAAGGAAGACGTTCTCCGGCCTGATCGCGCACCACACCTTTCAGTGTTACAGTCTGCGCCATAGCGCTGTGCATGCCAACGATCAAAAGTATTCCAGCCAGCCGTCTCATGATACAGTTGTTCCCAGGGAATTAGTGAATAACAAAATAGTAAAACATAACGACACATGATCATGTTAATTTTGTTATTGATAAAAAAATGATTTTTACAGTATGTAAAAACCTACATGCTTTTTTAGCAGCAATTGTGCTAATCCAAGTCTGGCAAAAGTCTTATTTTGAAGTTTTAAGTACGAATGCGCTCCTCTCTCGTAATTTTATCGATGTTGTTGCTGGCAGGATCATTACCGGTACTGGCATCTGAAAAGAAAGACAGCATTCGTTTAGCCGGAGTAATAGATCTGGCAACGGATATTTACCTGTCTGATCCTGACTCTGCTATAGCACTTGCCAATGCTGTAGTGGCTGAGAGTATACAGCGCAACGATTCGTATTTTCTTGCGGCCAGCTATTACATTCTTTCAAAAGCCAGTTGGACAAAAGCGAATTACCGGCTTAGTACCGAGTATGGTTTCAAAGCACTGAAGTTAACAGAGAATTCACCGTATATTCATTTACAGGGATTATGTCTGTTGTCGCTTGCCAGAACTTCGATAGAGCTCCGCGACTTCGAACAGGCTGATGCGTTTCTGAAACGCTCGCGACAACTCGCCTCTGCACACCACGATACCCGATTACTTGCAGATACATATCGTGAGCGATCGATGTTACTATCGGAAAAAGGTGAATATGATTCGGCTTTGCATTTTGTAGATAACGGTCTGGTATTATATAAAGACTTAAAAGATACCCTCAACACAAGTATACTCTATAGTCGCAAAGTAAAGATATACTATACGCTTCACGATTATAAAAAAAGCATGGCCTACAACCGGATGGCACTACACCTGGATAGCGTTGTGGGCAATAAACGTGCATTGGGTATATCCTTTTACTACGCTGCACTGAACGCGAACAAATTAAATCAACCCGACAGTGCCATTGCGTTTCTGAAAAAATCTATCGTGTATAGTGATGCAATCTATAACCTCTCGAGTCTGATCAGAGCCCATACTCTGCTGGCCGATATATATACCTATACCAACCAGCCGGCCCTGGCTGCCGAACAACTGCGGCTTGTGAGCCAGTATAAAGACAGTTTATATAATGCCGAGAAGAGCGGACAGATACAGGAGATGAAATCGCTCTACGAACTGGAAGTGAAAGACAGAACCATTGAGGAGCTCGGACATAAAAATATACTTCAGCAAAAACTCATCAGCAACCAACGGTGGTTAACGATACTCCTGGCTATTGGCATTATTCTGCTCACTGCGTTTATCATTATGCTTTCGCGGCTGCGTGGTATACAGACACGGGCCAATGTGATGCTGGAAGAAAAAAATAAAGCGATAGAATTACAGCGCGAAGAAATGCAGGCACAAGCCGAGTATCTTCATTACCTCAATCAACTTAAATCAAAATTATTCTCGGTGATCAGTCACGATCTGCGTGGTCCTATCGGCAACCTGCAGTCGTTGCTGGAACTGGTAACATCCAAAGCGCTGAATCATGAAGAGTTCATGATGATCTCCGATCGCGTAAAAGGTAATCTGAAAGCTACGCAGCGCACACTTGACAATCTGCTCAACTGGTCGCTGAGCCAAATGGAAGGTATACGCACCGAACGCAAGGCACTTCACATTCGCGCGTGTATAGATGAAGCGTGTCATCTGCTGGCCGATGTTGCCGCACAAAAAAATGTTTCGATCGATAATACCAGTCTTGCCTCTATCCAGGTGATGGCTGATCCCAACCAGGTGCAATTGATTTTGCGCAATCTTATTCACAACGCGGTAAAGTTTTCAACGGTGGGTAGTCGCGTTGAAATTTCAACGCTCATTGAAGAAAGTCATTGTCGCGTTACGGTGAAAGATTCCGGTATAGGAATGACTCCTGAAGAAGTAAATATGATTTTGGCACAAGAACATTTCACCAAGCGCGGTACACAGGAGGAGAAAGGAACGGGCCTTGGCCTTTTACTCTGCAAAGAATTCATCAAACACAACGGAGGCGAGCTGGGCATCGTCAGCAATCAATCGCAGGGTACAGAAATATCCTTTACGCTGATGCTGGTATAGTCAGTTTATCGGCATTCATTAAATGAACATTATACTTCTCCTATGCGTTTTACGTTTAGTCTGATGCCTGAAGTATCGAGGGCATTAATTTTTCTAATCAAAGTTTAATCTGTAACGGGCCTGTGTCGATTTGGCAGTTTTTAACTTTTGGCGCAAAGCTTGTTACTTGCAGTAACATCAGATTTTCTGATAAACAACCTAATAAAAACGAAACGAGAAATGGGAGCTTTAATTATTGGTCTTTTTTTCATGGCAATCGGATGGATTGTGAGTTCGCGACTGAAGAGTAAATTCAGAGAATATTCACAAACGCATCTTACCCGCGACTTAACAGGTGCTGAAGTAGCACGCCTGATGTTAGCGGACAACGGTATACATGATGTACAGGTAACGCACGTTGAAGGCGAGCTTACCGATCACTATAATCCTGCTACTAAAACTGTAAACCTGAGCGAAGCGGTATACCATGGCAGAAATGCTGCCGCTACGGCTGTTGCTGCGCACGAGTGTGGTCATGCAGTACAACATGCCAAAGCCTATAGCATGCTCGAACTTCGTTCGGCTCTGGTACCCATCCAGAATATCAGCGCGAAAGTGATCAACTTCCTGTTTATGATCATGATGTTCGGTGCCTTCTTTGCATCGCAGATCATTCCGTTCGATATTGCTTTGCTGGTGATCATCGGATGTTACGGTGTCTTTGCAGCCTTTGCACTGATTACGCTTCCGGTAGAATTTGATGCCAGTAAGCGAGCATTAGCCTGGGTGCAGTCACGAGGTATCGTTAACACGCAGGAATACGGTATGGCAAAAGATGCGCTGAAGTGGGCGGCCATGACATATGTAGTAGCTGCTATTGGTGCGCTTACCACGTTATTTTACTACGTGATGCTGTTCCTTGGCAGCCGTGAGGACTAACGTTTGTAAACGTTTGAAAAAGTCTTAGAAAAGATTTTAACATTACTATAACCGATTTATTTTGCAAGCCCGGGTACACACCCGGGCTTGTTTTTTTTATACCTTAACTGTTATTGACAAAGTATACTCATTAACCTGACCATATATGAATTTTCAACTCACAGAAGAACAACTTGCCGTTCAACAAGCTGCACGCGATTTTGCCAACAACGATTTGCTGCCGGGCGTAATTGATCGCGATACAGAACAGAAATTTCCGAAGGATCAAATTAAAAAGATGGGTGAGCTCGGCTTCATGGGCATGATGGTAGACCCTAAATATAATGGCGGTGGCATGGATACTATATCCTATGTACTCGCTATGGAAGAAATCTCCAAGATAGATGCGTCTGCATCAGTATGTATGTCGGTAAACAACTCGCTTGTTTGCTGGGGCCTGGAGAAATTCGGAACGGAAGAACAAAAAGAAAAATACCTGAAGCGCCTGGCTACCGGAGAAGTTATCGGAGCATTCTGTCTTTCAGAACCGGAAGCCGGATCGGATGCTACCAGTCAGCGCACCACAGCAGAAGATAAAGGCGACTATTATCTATTGAACGGAACCAAGAACTGGATCACCAACGGTAACAGCGCCAGTATATATATAGTAATAGCACAAACCGATATCTCTAAAAAGCACAAAGGTATAAATGCACTGATCGTGGAGAAAGGTATGCCAGGCTTTGTTGTCGGTAAGAAAGAAGACAAGATGGGTATTCGTGGTTCGGATACGCACTCGCTCATGTTTACAGATGTGAAAGTACCAAAAGCCAATCGCATCGGCGATGATGGTTTCGGATTTACCTTCGCCATGACAACACTGAATGGTGGCCGTATCGGTATAGCATCACAGGCGCTGGGTATAGCAGCCGGTGCGTATGAGCTGGCACTGAAGTATTCCAAAGAGCGTAAAGCATTTGGTAAAACGTTAGGCGAACATCAGGCTATACAATTTAAACTCGCAGATATGGCTACAAAGATCGATGCTGCGCGTTTACTTATACACCAGGCTGCATGGTTAAAAGATCAGAAAAAAGATTTCGTAAAAGCAGCTGCTATGGCCAAACTATATGCATCGCAAATCGCTCAGGATGTTACCACCGAAGCTGTACAGATTCACGGAGGCTACGGTTATGTAAAAGAGTATCACGTTGAGCGCCTGATGCGCGATGCCAAAATCACGCAGATATATGAGGGCACAACTGAAATACAAAAGATGGTGATTTCACGTGAGCTGCTGAGATAATATATAGTCTTAAAGCTATCATGATGATCATGTGCAATTAACCGCACATGATCATTTTTGTTTCTACAAATCGATGCGAATTGTATTTCCCTTTCACCCTATAGTAAATTATCTTCATAGAACTTCACATTCGTGGTTGAAGGAATTCCATAAAGAAAATCAACTTTTTCACCAAAGCCGTAAGAACATCTTTCCCAGCGTGATTTTATTGTTGATTACATTCGCGCCCCTGTATAATTATGATCTCTGAAAAAGAAAACACACGCATCAGTAAATTTCTGAGTCTGGTGCTTCGCCATCAACCTGAAACCATCGGCATACAGCTGGATGAACAGGGTTGGGTGCCTGTTGATATACTTTTGAAACAACTGGTCGCACATGGAAAGAACGTCTCAAAGGAAATACTCGATCATGTAGTAGCAATGAATAACAAAAAGCGGTTTGCGTACAATGCTGACGAGACAAAGATACGCGCCAACCAGGGGCACTCTGTTGAAGTTGACCTGAATTATATACCGCAGCAGCCACCGGCTATACTTTATCACGGTACTGCGGAGCGTTCACTCGAATCTATCTTTACAACCGGACTTGAGAAGAGAAGCCGGCATCATGTACATCTTAGCAGTGATGTTACCACTGCGCTTGCTGTTGGCAGCCGCTACGGCAAACCGGTGTTGCTGATTGTTGCTGCCGGTGAAATGTATACCGATGGTTATAGCTTCTACTTGTCTGACAATAACGTATGGCTAACCGATCATGTACCGGTAAAGTATTTGAAGCAAAAAGAAGATTAAGAAAGCATATACTTAGAACGAATAGCGCTTGCGGCTGAAATTATATTTCAGTCCGATACTGCTGAAGATTGAATTGTTGCTCTGTATATTTTTATTGTCGTCACCTAGACTAATATTCAGCCACAGATTTTTATCGAGTAAATACTCAAACAAAACCGAGAAACGTTCGCGATCAGGCAATGCTGTTTCAGATTGATAGTGGCCTTTGAGATACTCTACGGAAAGTGCATAACGACTTTGGGTATAAATAAACCGGAATCCAAACTCCGTTGATTTATTGGACAGCGAATCTTTCAAGTGCCTGAACACACCCACCAGACTATAATCGTCTTTTACATACGATGGCGTTAACCAGAATGCATAACCGCCTTTACGAAGCGATGAAGTATTGATAGTATCATTCCGATATGCGCCTGCGTAAGCAAGCTCTACAATAAAGCCTTCACGCTGCGGTGCGAATTCTTCCTGCTCGCCTTCGGCATTGGCAGCCTCTTCGTTAATGCGTTTCGTTTTTTCGTTATTGATTCGCGTACGCTCCGCATTGAACCATTTGAGTGTGTTGTTCTTTGCTTCCTGCGTACTGTCTTCCTTCAGTCGCTTTCGTAATTCATTTCGTAATGCTGCTTCTTCGGCCAGTGCCATTTCGGAATAATGTCTGGCCAGCGTGTCTAACTCCTTTTCAATTTCACGAATACGCTGTATTGATTTTTTACTGGTCTTACCGGAGAATAAAAGTGTTCTGAATCCATACGACAAGCCGCGCAGTTCTTTATCCTCAAACTCCTTGGTAATAGTCGCAGCTGACACCGAGAATGTACGAAACAACGACTGCCCTACTGTACGCATGGTATCGGCCTGCCAGGTAACAGACTTGGGTTTCTTTGTCATCCAATACGGTGCAAACTCCAGCGAGAAGTTTTGCGGAAATTTTTTAAATCCTTCCGTAGCATTGTCAAGAGCAACAGCAATGTCGGCCGGTGTATTGGGGCGTTCCACACTGGTAGGTTGCACACCAAGTATACTAAAGGCCGGAGAATTTGGTGTGCGTATACTGTTCAGTGAAGGCAGATCTTTTGTTTCCTGCGCATGCACATATACCGAAGCACATGTTAACAAAAGAAGAAAAAATTGTTTGCATGCGCTGACGCGGAAATTACAGGAGGATATATTGAATATCATAAATCACACGGTCGTTATGGTGCTCAACTTCACGTTCGTAGGTAAATGTATCCGGGTTAGCATCGGTAAAGTTATGCTTCACGGAAGTATTATTGGTGCTCAGGTTTATATCCTGAACAACCGTAATGCAGCTGATTATACTTTGATGTTCAAGTGGTATAGTATATATACCCTGCTGGTCGGGAAAGATCTCTTTGCGTGAATCGTCTGACGAAATAAGCACCACATACGATCCACTCGCTTGCATAAAGCCAACAGTAATTTTCAGTTTCAGTACACCCGTTTCTGTTGTTTCCAGAAATCTGGTGTCGGTTACAGTTATGGTTGCCATGCAATAGGTGTTGTCGGGTGGGTTCAGAATATATACCGGGGGGTGAAGATAGAACAAGCACCTTATAATCTGAAATATAATTCAGATATACTTGTATAGGAAGAGCAATGTCCGAACATCTAATTCACCGCCTTGTGAATTGAGATTGTAAGTAAGGTAAACTAAGCGCCCGGCTGCCGGGCACTTAGCAGAGTAGGTCTTTGTTAGTCTTTTCTGTCATGATAATCGTTAGCCCCAACGTACCGTGCTAGGGGGATGCACGCCTCAACTTATAAGCATGAGGAGCTTTTTTGTTATTAGAGCCCATCTAATAAACATGTATGTCGCATGAAACAAAGCCGGCTACGATTTCAGTGTCGCCACAACGTTACAGCTAGAGCACAGTACTGAAACCTGCCTTGAACAAAGTAGTTATCTCGTTTTTACACAACCCAACTGCTTTAACCATTAACGGGATACCTGAAAAAAACAAAAAAGCCCATCGCTCTGCTTTGTAGCAGAATGATGGGCTCGTACTCTAATGTAGAAAACAATCTACAGACTTACAACCAATTAGCGTTATTTATTCAGTGACAGGTGTTGAATCTCCGGAACCACTTCCAAAAAATGCCCGGCAGCATTTTCCGGTTGATGGCCTCCGGAGAAAAATTAACCATGGCAAACGGTTCGCAAAATGGGATATTCTACTGCATCATTTGCCAATACCTTCACGAATATAGAATCAAAATATCACTATTTGAAATAATAATTCTTCAAAATGAATAAAAAACACATATTTCAGGATAAAATATGTCGTACCATCCCCGTGATCAGGTGAAGAAAGGTTGCTAAAATTGCGACATGGATATTCACGTAGGAAAAGAAATTGAAAAGGTGCTGCGCAAATCGGGAATGAAAACAAAAGATTTCGCCAGGAAGATCAATACCACACCACGAAATGTTTATTCCATCTGCGCGCGCAAGGAAGTGAAAACGGACTTGCTCAAGATCATCAGCAAGGTGCTTAACTACAACTTCTTCAGCCTGTACATTCAACCCATTCGTCCGGAATATAGTGTATACACGCAGGTTCCCATGTCAACCTTAGCACAAGATGCGCTACCGGTATATTCCAAAAACAAAGTGATGATTACATTGGAGCTCGATGGCAAGCCGGAAACACTGGATGAAAGCATTCGCCGACTGCAGCGTATCAACAACGCATTGGACTGATGTAAAAATTAAATAAAACTATATATAGGCGTGAGCAGGTAAACTACTTCATATACATATAGTCAACCGTAACATTCACCATTGCTTTTAATCCAGTAAGTATACCGCGTTCATCCATCATAAAATCAGGTGTATGGTGTGATGCTGCTTTCTCTACAGGTATCTCCGGAGGGCATGCGCCTACAAAGAAGAAGAAGCCTGGTACTTTTTTCTGATAGTATGCAAAGTCCTCAGCACCGGTTACTGCTGGTATACGGGCAACGTTCTGTTCACCGGCAGCCTTGTTCAGACTCGCTACCATTTTCTCGGTAGTAGCAGGATCGTTATAGGTTACAGGTGTCATGCGTGTTATTTCAATCTCCGCCTTGGCTCCTGCACTCTCGGCTATATTTGTTACCGTGCGCTTCAATCGCTCGTGTATATCATTTTGCATCGCTTCATCGAAGGTGCGTATGGTGCCGGTCATCTCGGCATATTCAGGTATAATGTTCTGGCGTATACCGGCATGTATAGTTCCTACCGATATAACGGCAGGCTCTTTGGTAAGCTCGGTCTGGCGACTGATAATGGTTTGTATGCCGTTGATAATCTGAGCCGACACAACAACCGGATCTATACCCAGCCACGGTGCAGAACCATGCGATTGCTTACCGTATACTTTAATGGTAAACCAATCGGAAGCCGCCATCATGCCGGCAGGTTTATAGGCGATCTGTCCGAGTTTACGAATGCCTTGTATATGCATACCGAAGATCACATCTACTTTCGGATTTTCAAGTACACCTTCTTTTACCATCAGGTCTGCGCCACCTTCTTCACCGGCAGGTGCACCTTCTTCGGCAGGCTGAAAGATAAATTTTACTGTACCCTTCAGATCTTTTTTATTCTTCGTGAGTATCTCGGCAACACCCATGAGTATAGCTACGTGCGAGTCGTGACCACATGCATGCATAACACCTGTTTCCTGTCCGTTAAATGTAGTCTTCTCTTTCGATGCAAAAGGTAAACCGTTACGCTCTGTTACGGGTAGTGCATCCATATCCGCACGCAATGCTATAACAGGTCCGGGTTTACCGGTTTTAAGTAACGCAACCACACCGGTGTGAGCAATGCCTGTTTGTACTTCAAGACCCAGTGCCTTAAGATGTTCGGCAACATACGCTGCTGTTTTTACTTCACGATTGGACAACTCCGGATACTGGTGCAGATGTCTGCGCCATTCTATAACTTTATTTTCTATTTCTTTTGCCTGCTGATCCAGTTTGACCTGTACTTTTGGATTTACCTGTGCGTACAGCATAGCCGTGGCAAACACTAGTACGAGGCTATAAAAAAATTTTGTCATAGGTATGGCTTTATACCCGGACAATATATTGATTATCGATTTGGCAACCAACCGCAAATAGTATGGAGTGGGTTAAAATATTTTCGAACGATGCAGAAGCACGAAGTCGCATTTTACCAGATAAACCTCAGCTGCTGGTGATCTATGGTAAACGTATTTGCCTGGTATTGCACGATGAGAATTTTAGGGCTGTGCAAGATGCCTGCTCGCATAACGGTGAGTCGCTTAGTAAAGGACAGGTAAATTACCTTGGTGAAATTGTCTGTCCGTGGCATGGCTATCGGTTTCGGCTGGATAGTGGTCAGGCCTGTGATTCGTCATCACCTGATCTGAAAACCTTCCCCGTTAAATCAGACGATTCAGGTTTTTTTATTGGCATTTAAAATAGATTAATACCTATTTTCGTTTTTTACTCGCTTCGTGTAAGCAGAACCCGAATACTATATTATGCAACTTCGTTTTCTGATCATCCTTTTGTTTATCAGCATTCAAGCCGTAACTGCGCAAAGTTATTTTCGCGATACCAACTGGATAGACCAATTAAACCTTTCGGGTGCTTTGCCTGAAAAATTACTGAGCACGCGCACCGTAGTGTTCTATGACTACACGCTTACCGAAAAAGAACTTAAAGACACACAGGAATATTTTCAGCGCACGGGTATCGATGCCATTGTATACTATGAACTGGATATACTCATGGCCGGAAAAGATATTACGCGCGCTTACGCGGATATGCTGAACAAGCGCGAGATAACGAACATCGCTTTCCTGGAAAAGAAAGACACCGGGTATAGATTAATACTGACAACCTATAACGGAAAGGAAAATATAGTTGATCCGAAACAAACAGCATGGTCTGCATCGCATACGGTGCTTACGGAGTTACTCAAGAATGTTTATCGCACTGCATCCAGTGTTCAGAAAAAACAGAACCTGTTAATCAACGACCTTCCTGAAATTGGTCCTACTGTAAACCCGATCATGGGTAAACGAAATGAGTTCTTTGCCATTGATCTGAAAGTTGATCCGCTGGCAGTACCGAAGTTCGGTGATGAAGCGCTCGACAAACAACTCGAAGAGATCCTCAAGAACAATTACCCGCTGAAGTATAAACTTACCGACCCTGCACTCACTGACAAGGAATTACGCAAACAGGGCTCACTCTATGTACTCTGTATTGTGCAGGGCAGAGGTTCTGCTTTAAAGGAAGTACTCGGTTACGCAGTAACATCCTCGGAAAGTGCCCTGGTATCGGTAACCTATCCCGAGGCTGCCCATCAGCAACTCAAAAATATACCTTCCAACACACCGGTATATAAAGTATACTTTAAGCACATTGATTCGGGCAATGTATTTCTTGGAACCAAGTGGGATGCAGACCTTACGTGGGACCAGGCGCTTCTCAACAACATTCGGGGCTTAAAGACGGAACTCAAGCTGAACTAGCCTATAGCAGTAACCGCTATATATAGCTTGCTCTATTCAACATCAATCGCTTTACCTTCCTGCAGCGCTATAAAAGGTTTGTGAGTTTTCTGCGATCGGGAAAGCGCCAGTGCCAAGTCCTGCACAGCTTCATCCTTACCGTCATCTGCCAATGGAAATGTACCAAAGTGACTGGCAACGCTAAACGATGATTGGGTATCATCATGTATTTGCACTGCTTCCTCCGGAGAACAATGTATAGGCGACATAAACCATTTTGGTTTGTATGCGCCAATTGGTATCAATGCAGCTTTTATCGGGGCACAACGCGCTCCTATTTCTTTAAAGGTATGGTCGTTATAACCGGTATCGCCAGCGAAGTATATATTTCCATCCTTTCGCCTCAATAAGTAACCACACCAGAGTGTTGCATCGCGATCCAGCAGACCGCGGCCGGAGAAATGTTGCGCGGGTACAGACTGAACAGCTATATTCTTATCTATAGTCAACTCCTGCCACCAGTCTAGTTCATGAAAGGTATGTATACCCGATCGTTTCAAAAATACACCAACGCCCAGCGGCACTATAAGCTTTGGATGAAATGTCTGATGCAACTTCTTCACGGTATGTATATCCAGGTGATCATAGTGATTGTGACTAAGCAATACCACATCGATCTGCGGAAGATCATCAAATGCAATTCCAGGCTCGCGCATTCGCTTTGGGCCTATCCATGAAAACGGACTCGCCCGTTCGCTATATACGGGGTCGGTCAGTATATTTAATCCATCGGTCTGGATTAGAAACGTTGTATGATTAATAAAGGTAATGCGTATACCCTGCGCTACGCGGGTAAGCGGTTTATCACCTTTTACATGATTTCGCTGCGCTGTCCAGGGAGTCCGCTGCCGCTCGCGCATCCACTTTATAACATCCTGCAATCCTTTTGATTTTATACCACCCGGATTAATAAACTGTCTGCCATCGAAGTGATCGCTTACCGGACCTTTATAGCGTGGGGCCGACAGCGCGAAGCTCACCGATACAATTACCAGTGGTATTGCTAAAAGTAAAATCAAAATGACATATAGCATATAAAGCATGTGGTCTAACAATCAAACAAACTCCCGGGAGTAGACGATCCTGATCGGCTCTTATTGTAAGAACGAAAAATTTATACCGCCTCCAAAATAAAAAAAGGTACAAAGACAGCCTCAATGAAGTGAGTCTTTGTACCTGATACTTTACGAAAAAATGGATCAGAGGCTCAGTGTGGCTCCGATCATGTAAACACCCGCTGTTTTATCCGTGCCGTAAAACTCGCGGCTATCACTGTTCAAAACATTGCGTCCGTTAAAGAAGATACTCAACGGTTTTACCGGTGTATAGCTGATCCTGGCATTCAACAGAAACTTGCTGTCAATTTCCCCCAGACTTCCCGTGCCGGTACGATCGGCATAGTCGTACTGATTGTGACTGGCATATGTATAGCTGCTCAGGTTAATATTGAATTTGGAAGATGCTTTGTAGTTGCAATAGAAACCACCATACCATGACGGTGTGTTTTCATGATCTGAATCGCTATAGCTTGGATTGAAGTTCGGAGCATTATACTCCGACAACAAATTCTCTGTCTTTGTTTTCTGAACGGTTACAAATGGTTTTACCTGTATCTTTTCATTGGGCACATAGTTCAACGAAAGTGTAACACCATGTTGCGTTAAGGTTGTCGGTACGTTCTGGAACTGGTATGTTTTCGGAACCACAGCCGGGTACGGAGGTGGTAATTGCGTGGGCTGCACTTCGCTCAATACAATAGCCGACATATCGTCCATGGTTTGTCTGAATATATCGATATCAAGTTGAAGCGCTTCACTCAATTGTGCACGGTAACCGAGTTCATACATTTCCACCGTCAGTAATGCCAGGTCGGTATTGCCAATCTGTTTTACGGTAGGTGCTGTAGGTATACCGGTGTTGATCGAAACATCCAGGTATGTATTGCCTATAAATGATCCGCTGTTGGAGCGTGTTACCGCAGCACGTATCAGGTGAAGTTTGTTGATCTTGTAAGTGGTGGCCAACTCGTAGGCTACACGCGTTTTATCAGGTGTTGAAAATTTATCGGCCCGTACTGCGGCCATTATCCGCCAGTGTTCCGAAGGATTGATATCCGTGCGAATAAAACCTGCCCAGGTATTAATGGAGCGATCACCATTGAGGAATCCGACTATATTCTGATTCGGATTTACATACGGTGCATCGGTATAGTCAACCACCTGGTAACTTATACCCGGTGTTATTGTATTGCTCTTGCCAATATTTATACCGTACTCGGCTGTGGCATCAAAGGTTGTATAATCATACTGACTCGGATTGCTGCCTACATTTATATTGTCGTATCCGTCTACATAAGAAGTACGAACATGCAAGCCATAGATCTGTGCCGACAGGTTTGCATAACGAGAATCTGATTTGTTGGTTGTGAAGTATGTTAACTGTGTAGAACCACCTTGTACGCCCAGAAAAACTTTTTGCACTTCATCTTCCTGCAAGCCTAAACTAAGATCGAGTGAAACATCATCGTTAGGTTTATAGGTGATAAAACCATTGGCTCCCCATCTGTTCATAGCACGATCGCGGTGCGGATAACGATTGGAAGCTGAAGCCTGTGGATTAGCAGACGTATTGGTAAAGAGCGTAACCGGATCTACAAACTGTTGCTGCGGTATAGCATAATAGGTATCATCAAAACGATCGCGATCCTGGAAATTACCCGATACTATAAAACTGAATTTATCACTGGTACGATAGCCGAAGGAACCGTTCGCAATACGCGTGTCGGCACCATACTGTACGTTGGCGTTCGTATATACCGGCTGCGTTCCCATGCGTTTGGTAATGATGTTGATCACACCGGTTACAGCATTTGGTCCGAACAACGGTGCTGACGGACCGCGCACAATTTCGATACGTTCTACATCATTGATGTCAATTGGTAAACTTTCCCAAAATGTTCCACCCAGGTTATTGTTAAACACCGGGCGGTTATCAATCATTACCAATGTAGTAAGATTAGACTTGCTGAAAGGTTGTGGTGTATAGCGAAGTGCATTGTCAAATCCTCGAATGTGTATATCGTATACACCGTTGGTTTGTTCACGAACAATTACACCCGGAGCCAGGCGCAAAGCTTCCATAATACTGGCAGAGCCTGCCTTGTCTATTTCAGCGCGCGTTATCGTATAGCTTGAGAGAGGAGCGTCAAAAAGCGTTTCATCTTTCTTTGAAGCCGAATTGATGGGTACGTTCATCAGCTGTTCAAGCGACAATTCATACAGATCTTCTTCAGGTTTTTGCTCTTGCGCAAATAAAGGAGTACTGCACAGTGCACTTAAAACAAGTAAACAGGTAGGTCGTATTTTCATTGGGTATTTTTTTCAGCACAAAGATAGAGGAAACGAATTACTCCGTTTACCGTATTTCTGGTACTGATTCTGTCCAAACGCTACATGAGCCAGAATGTTTGGGCGCCCGGTATAAATAATGAAAAACTTTTGATGGCTTTAAGGATGAATATGATCCGTACTACGATGCGTTGCACGATGCAAACCGAATAACATTGCTGCGCCAGGCTAAAGTGTAAAATATCTTTTGGAGTGTCGCTGGCCTGAATTATTTCTGTATACATCACTATACTTCCTTTTTTATATAATATTTCCCATTGGGGGAGAAACATTTTAATATTTTTGGTGCCCTTCTATACATGGAATTAAAACTACAAACCGGTTATAAACAGATTCTAGGCATGGCCATGCCGATCACGCTGGCCATGCTGGTGCCTCAGATCAACTTCATTACGAACAACATTTTTCTAAGCGGCCTGGGTGAAAAATCACTGGCATGCGCAGGCATTACCGGTGTATACTACCTGATCTTCGCAGTGATCGGCAATGGTTTGAACAACGGCTTGCAGGCATTGATCGCGCGCAGGGCCGGACAAAATCTTCCGCAGGAAATCGGCAGACTATTCTTTCATGGTATATGGGTTGCTCTCGGTGTATCCGGTGTTGGCATTGCTATTACCTATACCCTGGCTCCTTCTATATTGCGTGCCGTTATTCATGATGCTTCTATAGCGCAGATGGCTATAGACTTTCTGCGCATACGCATCTGGGGGTTGCCGCTGCTATACCTATATGTAATGCGCAATGCGTTGCTTGTAGGAACAAACCAGACCAAACTGCTGGTATGGGGTACGTTGAGTGAGGCAGTAGCGAATATATTCTTCGACTATGCTTTTATCTACGGCAAGTTTGGCTTCCCGGAAATTGGTTTTAACGGTGCAGCAT
Organism: uncultured Chitinophaga sp.; assembly: GCA_966211525.1. Lineage (GTDB taxonomy): Bacteria > Bacteroidota > Bacteroidia > Cytophagales > Cyclobacteriaceae > Ohtaekwangia. The sequence goes on from CBIHOZ010000067.1 coordinate 17,244, forward strand.
ACGCTTCCATCATTGCGGAAGGACTTGGCCTGCTGGTGATCTATGCCGTAATACACTTTATGGGTATGCACCGTAAATTTGCATTCTTCAACCAGACTACATTTGACGCTTCTGTTTTTAAAGTTATACTCATCCAATCTTCTCCGCTGGTAGCGCAGTATGCGATCAGTATCGCCAGCTGGGAGTATTTTTATATACTGATTGAACACCACGGAGCCCGCGCGCTGGCGATCTCCAACACCATGCGTAACATTTTCGGTTTGTTCGGTATATTCTCCTGGGCATTTGCTTCTACCACCAACACCATGGTAAGCAACATCATCGGACAAGGCCGCCAGGAAGAAGTTATAGCGTTGATCAAACGCATCGCTACAATAAGCTTTTCTATATCAAGCTTCATTTTCATTGTTCTCAATTTATTCCCTGAGTGGTTCCTGTCTTTCTACGGGCAAGGCGATGATTTTATTCGAGACGCTATACCAGTAGTACGTGTTGTTTCACTGGCGCTGCTATTCATGTCATTTGGAACGGTGTGGCTAAACGCAGTTACCGGTACGGGTAACACGGTGGTGAACCTTACCATTGAATTAATTACCATTGTTGTATATAGCCTCTATTGCTATATCGTGCTCGAGTATCTTGATCTTCCCATTACGTGGGGCTGGGGTTCCGAGTGGGTATACTGGATATCGATGTTCTCCATGGCCTATATTTACCTGCGATCGGGTAAGTGGAAGAATAAGAAGATTTGAAAGGCCGCTGGTTGCAGGGACAAGGTACCAGGCACTATGCAACTATAAAATCGCTTAACCTATGTATCATTCCAGTAACCAGAAGCCAGAGGCCAGTAGCCTCTTATGATTTGGTGGCGGAGAGATACGGCTTTATTTCGAGGTATATTCGCTTGTATTCGCGTCTCGTGTCTTGTATGGAGTTTTTGATGCGAGTCATGGAATTTGTACTCCAGTTTTTCGATCCGACTAATTCTTCAATGCTTTTTTCAATTCGATCGCGATGATGCAGCAATTCACGTGTGGCTTTGTCGATTGGATGTTTGGACTTGGGTGATACGATCATCCGCTTGTCATCGAGCGTTCGTATTGTCTGGTTAATTGTATCGCGAATCTGGAGAAGTGATTTTGAAATTACCTCGCGCTCCAGCGCTATATCAACAGAATCTTTCTTCTGTATTTTGTCAGTCTGGCTATAGCTTACAGCAGCACACATAGCCATTGCAGCGATTAATATAGTCCTTACCCTTTTCATACATGTATTGTAGAATAAATTACAGTGCCTGAGCAACGATTTCATTTCGCGAACACGTAACAACTGGATGAGCAACAGCTTCTACATTTACATACGTTCTATCGTTCGAAACTGAATATAGCAGCGTCTTTATTTTTTTTACCACTCAGCAGGTCTGTGATTATCCCGGCTGCGATTTCACTGAAGGTGATTCCATTACCACCAAAACCCAGAGCGAAATATGTGTTGGACCGTTGCCGGATCGGGCCGATATAGGGCAAACCATCTTTTGTATTGCAAAATGTACCAGCCCATTCAAAGTCTGGTCTGAAGTCTATTTCCGGAAAAAGTTTGCTGAAGGTTTGCTGTAACTGCTTTGTCTTTAGTGGCAATTTAGCATCGCGTTTATCCGGATTATAGAACTTGTCGTCCTTGCCACCAATGAGTATGCGGTTATCCGATGTAGTACGCAAGTATAGATACGGCCGGGCGGTTTCCCATATAAGACTGTTCTTATACCAGAATTTACTTTGCTCAAATGGTTCGCTTATAACGGCATAAGTCGAATATAGTGTCTCTACTTTTTTAGGAATATAGTTTTGAGACTCATAGCCACAGCAGATAATCAATTTGCGCGCTGTGATGGTGTGGCCTGTATGTGTTCGAAGCTCAACGGAACGCTTGTGATGCTTCAGGTTTACTACTTCGGTGCCATCATACACCTGTAAACCTCTTCGTGTAGCAGCATGTATTAGTGAATGCGTAAGCCTATAAGCATCCATCTGTGCTGCATCACGTGAAAGTATACCGGCCGGAGCAGTAAAGGTAAATTTGTCACGTATATCCGATGATGCTAGCATTTCAACCTGCGATATATTGTACCGCCTGCGAAATTTGTATTCTTTTTCGAGGTCTTCAATATCATTTTTGAACGATGCAAACTGAAAACTGGGTTTGGCGATAAACTCTACATCTTTAAAGTTCGAAGCAATCTTATGGAGACTTCGGATAGCTTGTAAACATAATTCATAGCTGCGCACAGCGTTATGCTCACCAACGATATCAATCAGTTTATGCAAGGGTGTGTCGATTTCGTACTGCAGCAGACATGTACTCGCGGCTGTACTGCCCTGCCCTACATGTCGCTTGTCAATGATGGTAACGTTGAAACCGGCTCTGCATAAATAGTATGCAACGATAGCCCCGGTAATACCCGCACCCATTACCGCTACATCGGTATTAACAGATTCGCTCAGCGAAGGGTATGTTTTTACTATGCCATGTTTTAACAGCCAGAACGGGTAGTGCGAGCGCAGGTCCATAAACTATAATATAGCGAAGTATGTCAGGAATGTGATATAGGTGTAAAGATTTGTTGATCGGTCGGCAGTTCTTTTGCCTCGCGCTTAATGATAAACACAGCTGTGTCGTCCGGTGTTATACCGGAGCCGTGATTGAGCGTATATACCTTCGTGAACTCCGCACCGTAAAAGAGTATAATGGAAGTATAGTATACCCACAGCAATAAAATAATAATCGATGCCGCGGTTCCATACGTTACACCAATGCTGGAATTGGCAACATAAAAACTGATCAGCGATTTACCAATCAAAAAGAGTAACGAAGTAAAGCCTGCGCCTACAAAGGCATCGCGCCATCGGATGGTAGCATCGGGCAATACTTTAAAGATGACTGCAAACAGGCACGTTATAACGGCCAGTATGGATAGGAGATTAAGTCCCTGGAATATATAGGCCGAGAGGTCATCAAAATAATGTTCGATCTTTTCGTGCAGCAGGTCGAGTACAGCATTAATGATAAGCGATACCATCAACAGGAAACCCAGACCAACCAGCAATGAAAACGAAATGAGACGATTGACGATGAGTTTTACAAAGCCACGTTTGGGTTTTGCACGAATAGACCATATATAGTTGATGGAGTCCTGCATCTCGGTAAATACACCGGTTGCTCCTATCAGCAACACGGCAAACCCGATCAGTGCTCCGGATGTACCCAACTGCGACTTTTCTATATTCTGTATAATCTCCTGTATCTGCAAGGCTGCGGAGTTTCCCACCAAGCCGTTGATCTCTCCGTATATCTTTCCCTGTACAGCCTCGCGTCCCCAGAATATACCGGCCAGCGAAATGATGATGATCAGTATAGGGCCCATCGAAAATATAGTATAGTACGAAAGTGAAGCGCTGAACTTCATGCCGTTGTCATGAATAAATTCAATACCGGCCTGCTTTAATACGTTCCATATCTTGATGAGCAGTTTCACCCGAAACGGCTTTACTTTTTAGATATATCGAGTCGTTTGTGAATCTCTTCGATCTCAACGATAAGTTTCGCCACAGCGGGATCTGCGTAGGCGCCATAAGCATCCATCAATGTACCTTTTGCACCATCGCTGGCTTCTATAACATATAGTATAGAATTGTCATCGGGGTTGCTTATACCTTCGAAGCGGTAGAAGTTAACTACCTTCAGATCGTGTGCTGTATAAACTTTTTCAGTCTCCAGTGATTTCAAGCCACCATCCTGCGCCTTGAAATTTTCAACGTAACCCTGCTCTATCATTTTGTCGAGGCAAGTCTTCAGGGTTCTCATCTGTGGTATAGGAGTTGTCTGTGCCATAAAATATTTTTCTTAGTTTTTAGAAATCTGGTTATCAAAATCAACTAGGTTATCCTGTATTGCACGCGCGTGTGGCAGTGCACCGTTCAGCCAGGTCTTTATATTCAGATCTTTTGTCCTGGAACCGTATGATTCCATTTCATTTATAAGTTCTTTGTTCTTATCCCGTATCTCTTTACTCCAGCGCGAATCAAACTCACTTGGTTTTTCATCGAGCAGTTTCCGCACTTTTCGTGTAGCATTTTCCGTTGCTTCCTCCGGTATACTGATCACATGTGCTGCGGCATACGATTCAACTTCATTCAGCAATGTTTGCAGCTCAGGCTTTACTTTCTTCGCTGTGGCTGCTGCACTCTTTGATTCTTTCTCCATCGCTACATCCGTCAGTGCAATCAGCGTATGCAGTGCATTTGCTGTTTCGAGTACAAACTGCGCATCCTTCTCGTCTGCAGCGTTCTCGAATTTTTGTTTGTTCTTCTCTTCAGCAATCTCTTTGCTTTCCTTCGGCTGGTTGCAGGCATTGAATACGGTAGCGAGGCAAGCCAGCATGATGATCGTTACTATATTTTTCATAACTGTAGCATCAATATGCGTATGTGTTGGTAATCGATCTATAGGTATTTAACGAAGTACGCGATGACTCCAGCGCAATGCGATGATCAAGCAACCGCTGACGTGTATCATCTGAAATTGTTTGGGCAGTGCTGATCACCTGGTTGCAACCATCTATTACCATTTTGTCCATCGCCTTGCAACAGGATACTATACTATCAACCGGCTTTGCTGAAAATATAGACCTGAAGTGCATCCAGATCAGAAACACTTTTCCTATAAAGGATGTATATCCATACAGCAGCGTTCCCACGGGCTGGTTTGTCCCCAGCTCTGCCACCAGCTCACGAATATTTTTGCGACTCTGCTGCACGTGCATAGCCAGAAACGATGCAGCGTTTAACGAGAGTTTCAACTGATTTAATAAATATATAGCGAGCTCGTAACAAGCAATGCGGTCGTAGTTAAGCCTGATCAACTTATTCAGGTATTGTATATATCCGGCATTCTTCATAATCCAATTCCTCACTGTTTTCTTTAAAAAGAACTATGCCCTGCAAGGCCCGTAAAACGGCCATAACCAGTGTAGAAACGATTCCTCAAAAAGAGCTGTAAAAAGCTGGTTAGCTTCAAAATACCGGCTGGTATCCGCAACATATAGGGGCATAAATTTTACAGTATATACCGCACTAATATATTTATGACTATACAAAGCGAAAAGCACCCATTTTATCAGCGCCTCTGCCTGAACCTGATCACCGTTACATTATTCGGTACCCTTTTGTACATCGGACAAGATATATTGCTTCCGCTGTTTTTTTCTATGCTACTGGCTGCGTTGCTCCTGCCGGCCGTGAATTTTCTGAAGCGAAAAAAATTAGGACATGCCCTGGCCATAACCCTGGCACTCGCCATTTCACTGGTAATTATCTTCGGTATATTTTACTTTCTCACCACCCAGGTTCTGAACTTCCTGGATGATTTTGAGATGATCAAAAAGAAGATCACCGAACTCGTGTTCGACATGAAGCAGTGGGTGTCCAGAAATTTTCATGTAGGTATACGTAAACAAAATGAATACTTGCAGGACACCGCCAAAGAGATTACCACTTCGGGACCTAAACTGGTAAGCCAGACTTTTCTGTCGCTAACGGAGGTTGGATCGTACCTGCTCTTTATACCGATATATACCTTCCTGTTATTATACTATAAAGCGTTGATCCGCAAATTTCTGATCGAGCTGTTTAAAGACGGTAGTGAAGAAAAAATCATATCGGTGATGCATAGTTGCCAGGCTGTAGCACAGTATTACGTAACCGGGCTGTTAATCGAAATGACAATTGTATTTGGATTAAATGCGGTCGGGTTCCTTATACTCGGAATCAAGTATGCCATTTTTCTGGCATTGATCTCCGCACTGCTTAACCTTATACCGTACGTAGGAATGCTCATCGCCAATTTATTCTGTATACTCATTACGCTTATATCCTCTCCGGATGTAAGCGATATATTCTGGGTAGCTGCCATTTTAAGTGGCGTGCAATTGATCGATAACAATGTGCTGCTGCCGTGGATTGTAGGCTCAAAAGTTCGCATTAACGCACTGGTAACAATTATCGGTATACTAATAGGAGGAGCACTGTGCGGAGTGCAAGGTATGTTTCTCGCTATACCGGGCGTGGCCGTATTGAAAGTAATATCCGATCATGTTGACTCATTAAAACCATGGGGAATCGTTATGGGCGACAATGAGAAACCGAAAAAAGAAGGCGGTGGATTAATTAAATAACATGTATTTCAACACATGGTGATCTACTATTGAACACTCCTATCGCATACAAAATATAAAGGATGGTATTGATATACCATCCTTTATATTTTATAGCACGTACGCACCTCGCGCTAATCTTTATATACAATAAATATCTGGCTCAGCTGACGCTGTATATCCGTATATATCTAACAAACACCTAGTACGCATTGGCAACAGACATCGCATAACAACATCAATACGAATCAAAGCTAACTATGACCAAACTAAATGAGGACTAATGAGTCAAGTATAACGGCCATAGAAGGAAGTATACGCCACAAAAAAGAAAAGCCCAGATCGTTAGATCCGGGCTTCACCGCTTTAAATTAACCTCATCTTATGGATGATGATTCAGATTGAATGCCAGGTATAACTGGGCAAATGAGTTTTTAGAATCTCCTACAATTGCTTCGGCAGCATCACTGTCGGCAATTTTAGCAAGACCGTAATTATAGCGTGCACCTACTTGTGCAGGACCGAAATTAAATCCTATACCGCCTACAAGACCGTAGTCAAACGATCTGAAATTGTCTTTGTCAAGGTCATCGCTTCCGCTTCCAAGATCACCCTCTGTTGATATGTTTGCGCCCAACAGGTATGAACCATAGGCACCGAGGTGTATATCTACCGATTCACCCAGTTTAAACACAGCAAGCACTGGCAGATCGAGGTAATTCAAATTGAATTTTGTTTCCTGATCAACAAATCCATCAGTTACAAATTTTGAACCCTTTGTGGAGTATAGTAATTCAGCCTGCAAGCCAAAAGCTTCTGTAGATATGATCTCTCCAAATAAACCTACGTTAAAACCATATCTTGCGTTTTCATCATCTACATCATCCACGTACATGTTACTCACGTTCAAACCGCCTTTAATACCAGCTCTTCTCTCCTGAGCGAAGGAGGTAACGGTAGATGCTATTGTAAATATCCCCGCAACCAACAAGATGTGTCTTAATTTTGTTTTCATAATGTTTAAAAGTTTACGAGTCAAGTAAAAAATAACTATGCCATGAACCTTTTTACATGAGCGCTAAACAGATAGCTTTCAACACCCGTACAAACATGTCCACACATATACCCTAACTGTGGAGCATTATTACAAATTATACCGGTATAAATAAAAAATCCACTGCATTACTGTATGCAGTGGATTTATGTGAATGGAACATCTGCCTCTAACTTCTTCTGAAGCCACCCGCAATAAGCGACACGAGGAAGATAACGATCGCAATAAAGAAAATGATCTTGGCTGCATACGCGGCACCGGCCGCAATACCACCAAATCCAAAAATAGCCGCAATGATGGCTATTATTAAGAAGATGACTGTCCAGCGTAACATAATTATAATGTTTTAATTGTACTTTTTTTATTTGTGCAATGTATGACTATATGAAATCGTGCCTGCCTGTACACTTCTTCCTACTTCCCACGCTTTCACACTTATATATGTATAGTATACGTTCAAAATCTATGTGGATGTTTATCCCCAATGCAACGCCCCGTTCAACATATATATCTATACTTTCTCCATACACAGTATATAAATACATGGTGGCATAACCTTTTTTCAATGTTCCGAAGATTTTAAATACTACTATTATGGCAACGAAACTTGATATAAAAGGTAAATGGAATGAAGCCAAGGGTAAGCTTAAGCAAAAGTATGGTCAGCTTACAGATGACGATCTGATGTTCACATCAGGAAAAGAAGATGAACTTTATGGTCGCTTGCAACAGAAGCTTGGCAAGACTAAAGAAGAAGTGAGAAAAATGATTGAAGAGATTTAGTCATCTCACTTCAACACACATCCCCAACCTTACACACACGAATGGAACAGTTTGTCTAGGTCATTTTTGGGAAGTTATAGGTTACTCATGTGTCACCACAGCATGAAGAACAGGTAACTCCCAAAAGTGCACCTTTATCAGAAATATATCTGTAAGCCCGAAGATGAGCGGTATAGATATATGATATCACTGGAGTCATGTCGCTATAGTTGAAAAAGTAAAGACCCCGGGGCTGTTGCTAGCATTTAGTAGCGCCCCTTTTAAATGAAAGGTTATGAAAGGTAGAATTATAACAATGCTGATTGCGCTGTCGATGCTTGGGGTAATCCTCGGTCTGCAGTTTGTACACGTCTGATGATTTTCGCACAATCACTAACTATATATATAACAGAGGTTGCCCTTTTACAAAGGCAACCTCCCGTTTTTTATACGTATTTGTATTAAAGCTATTTCTAGAATATATAGTCGGTGCTTAAGAATGCCGACTCGCGGTTACGAATAATATTGCTTATAATTTGCTTGTTACTGTCCGTATTCTTGGTCGCCACCAGGGTACGCATGGAGAATACGCGTAATGCATCGGCAATGGAGAGCGTTCCTTCTGCCGAATCTTTTCTTCCATTGAACGGGAATGTATCCGGTCCGCGCTGGCTCTGTGCGTTGATATTAATACGACCGAGCTGATTCACAAAGGCATCAATGAACTTCGCTATATTTCTGGAATCGGTTCCAAATATACTCACCTGCTGACCAAAGTTCGAGTTGATCACATAATCGATCGCTTCATCGTCATCGTCAAACGGAACGATCGGCACAACCGGACCAAATTGCTCTTCGCTATACAAGCGCATCTTACTGTTTACCGGGTATACTACTGCGGGATAGAAGAATGAATTCAAAGACTCGCCACCGTTCTCATTTGTAACCGTAGCGCCATGTTTCTTTGCATCTTCTACCAGCTCACGCAGGTATTCTACTTTACCAGGCTCAGGCAGTGGTGTAAGTGAAGCACCATTATCCCAAGGCATGCCGGGCTTTAATTTCTTTATAGCTGCGTTGAATTTCTCCAGGAATGAATCAAGTATAGAACGATGTACAAAAAGAATTTTAAGAGCAGTACAGCGTTGTCCGTTAAAGGAAAGACTTCCGGTTATACATTCGCTCACTGCATTGTCAATGTCTGCGTCATGCAATACAATAGCAGGATTCTTGGCATCGAGTCCTAATATAGATTTGAGGCGGTGTGGTTTCGGATGTAATCGCTTCAGATCGTTAGCGCCTTTGTTCGTACCTATAAATGCAAACACATCGATCTTACCGGTTTCCATCAACGCTCCTACTGTCTCACGACCTCTTCCGTATATAATGTTGATAACGCCCGGAGGGAAATTATCGCGGAAAGCTTCAATCAGCGGACGGATCAGTAACACGCCAAATTTAGCAGGCTTAAACACTACGGTATTACCCATGATCAATGCGGGTATAAGCGTAGTAAATGTCTCATTGAGCGGGTAATTATAGGGCCCCATACAAAGTGAAACACCCAGCGGTACGCGTCTTATCTGCGCCATGAAACCCTGCTCTTCAATAAGCTTTGCAGAATTACGATCGAGATCTTTATACGCTTTTATAGTATCTACTATATAATCGCAGGTACGATCAAATTCTTTTTCGGAATCTTTCAGTGTTTTACCAATCTCCCACATCAGTAATTTTACAACAGCCGTGCGTTGTTCGCGCATGGCCGCCAAAAACCTTTCAACATGTTCGATGCGTTCCGTTACACTCATCGTTGGCCATACGCCTTGTCCCAAGTCATACGCCTTTACAGCGGCATCCAGTGCCTCCAGTGCTTCGGTAGATGTAAGTAGTGGTGTGCTGCCGATCACTTTCTGTTTATAGGTTCCGTTTTCTTTTATAAACACGGGGCTCAATACAGGGTTAAGATTCCCTGCCCATGTTTTCATTTCACCATTGACCAGATACTCGCGTTGTTCGATTGTTTCAGAAATTTTGTACGCATCCGGAATTATATTCTCTTCCGGAAAAACATTTGCTAAGATTTGACTCATTATACTTTATAGGGTTGGTTGGACTATATTTAGTGCTGATGACGTACCAATTCGTGTTGCACCCGCATCGATCATACGTTTGGCATCATCAAAAGTTTTTATACCACCCGATGCTTTTATACCTACGGCAGGCGGTAGATTTTCGCGCATTAATGCTATATGTTCAGCTTTGGCACCACTCGGTGCAAAGCCCGTTGAAGTTTTTACAAAATCAGCACCGGCATCTGCACATAACTTGCAGGCCCGCTTTATTTCGTCATCAGAAAGATACGCAGTCTCAATGATTACTTTCAAAAGTTTATGATGGTCGTGTGCCAGTTTACTGCACTTCGCTATTTCTATTTTTGTCCACGGCAGGTTTGTTCTGAAAGACGTCAGGTTCCAGACTACATCGATTTCATCGGCACCGTTATCGACTGCACGCTGCATCTCATCCAATTTAGTCTCGGTCATGTTATACCCTAACGGGAAGCCTGCTACCGTTACCAGTATAATTTTTGCAGTTCCTATTTCACGCTTGGCTCGCTTTACCCAGAACGGTGGAACACATATTCCCAGAAGACTAAATCTCTTCGCGTCTTCAACAAGTTTATCTATATCACCGATGGTAAGTGTTGGACTTAAATTGGTGTGCTCTATATAGCTGGCGAGGTTCATTACTGCAAGTACTCGCTAAAAAAATCAAATCACAAGTTGATTAGTTCCACAACCTGGCAACAATATTATTTATACCCACCTATATAAAACAAAACAACCCATAGCTAATGGGTTGTTTATGATGAATATAGCCTATAAAATTAGTGGCGGATACCACACACTTTACAATACTTCATTTTTCCGGGTGGTCTCTTTTTCGGTGGACGTTTATGACCAAAGTACATGGGGTTGGTATACTGTGGTCTCATCAAATTCTTTTCGTTCTTACGGATCGTCTTTACCGTTTCGCGCATGCGCGCTTCAAACTCGTCCTGCGATTCGTATGTCGGACCACCACCTTTCTTTCTGCTCTTGCGCGATTTCTTCGGACCATATTCCTTTTTAGGGTAATAGGGTTCTTCACCTGGTTCAAGCGTTGTAGGTGCGTTCTGCTCGGTATTGGCAGACTTCCTGCGCTTCTTTTTCGACTGCGCGAAGGTCGAGAATGCTAATGTTAGCAGGAGCAAAGTGATTAGTATACGCATAAAATGGGTTACAAAGATATAACTGTTAATGTTACCTGAATCGTATTCAGCCACCGACTGAAGGTCTTTTAAGGCGATCAAACGAAATGCCTAACCGGTAAATTTTATGGAGACACTCTACTATTCGACAAAAATAACTTTTAATTAACTTTAAGATACTTAAAATCAAACAACCCTTTCGCCATGAAGTCCCTGTTTTTACTCATTCTGGGTCTTTTTTCCCGGATGGCATTTGCCACAGACCCCACCCCGCTTGAAATAGGAGCCAAAGCCCCTGCATTTTCTTTACCGGCAACCGATGGTAAAACCTATACGCTCGATGACTTCGCGAAGTATAAAATACTCGCGATTGTTTTTACCTGTAACCATTGTCCTACAGCACAAGCCTACGAAGACCGCATCAAGCAGTTGGTTACAGACTATAGCAGCAAGGGCGTTGGTATTGTTGCTATATCTCCGAACGACCCACAGTCCGTGCGCCTGGATGAGCTGGGCTATACTGACCTGAGCGATTCGTTTGAAGAAATGAAAATACGCGCGAAGAACAAGCAGTATAATTTTCCATACTTATACGATGGTGAGACTTCGGCTATATCTCGTCAATATGGTCCGCAGGCTACACCGCATGTATTTATATTCGATGATAAACGTGCGCTCCGCTATACCGGCCGCATCGATGATGGTGAAAAGCCAGGCACTGCCAAGACGCATGACACGCGTAATGCGCTCGATGCCTTACTCGCCGGTAAACCCGTGCCGGTAGAAAAAACAAAAACGTTTGGCTGCTCCATTAAGTGGCCTGACAAACGTGACTATGCCAACAAGGCGACTGAAGAATGGGCGAAAGAAAAAATAGCCATTGACGAAGTTGATATAGCCGGCATAAAACAACTGCTTAAGAACGATGGTATAAATTACAAACTGATCAACGTGTGGGCAACCTGGTGCGGACCCTGCGTTACCGAGTTCCCGGAATTTGTAAACATGAATCGCATGTATCGTAACCGCGAATTTGAACTGGTAACGATAAGCCTCGATGAGATCAATCGAAAACCCAATGCACTTAACTTCTTAACCAAGAAGCAGGCTTCCATGAAGAACTATATATTTAAGGGAGACAAGTATGCGTTTATGGAAGCGCTGGATAAGAAATGGGAAGGTTCGCTGCCGTATACTTTATTTATTGCTCCGGGTGGCAAAATCATTTACGGCAAACAAGGATTGATTGAACCGCTTGCACTGAAGAAAATTATAGTTGAGAATATAGGGAGGATTTACTGAGTGATGTATAGTGCCGCTGAAAATATAGCAGCGGCACTATAGCAAATTACTTATCGAACAGGTCGGCCTGATCTTCGGAGCGCTTCAGCAGGTTCGCGTCTATAGTCTTGCTGGCTTTTGCACCCAGTTTTTTCAAGTCTTCTACCCTGCGCACCAGGTTTCCGCTTCCCACCGATAATTTTTTCATCGACTCTTCGTAGAATTTCTTGGAAGTTTCCAGGTGGCGACCGAGTGTGATCAGGTCTTCCGAGAAGCCTACAAATTTATCATAAAGATCACCGGCTTTATTCGCTATATCCAGTACGTGACGTGTCTGATACTCCTGCTTCCATGTATTCTTGATAAGCTGCAGCGAGGGTATCAGCAATGTGGGACTCACAAATACAATTCGTTTCTCAAGCGCTTCTTCGTATAGAGTCTTTTCACTTTGTATCGCGAGTATATAGGCCGGTTCGATCGGTATAAACATGATCACAAAATCAAGACTACCGTTTCCATCACCTCCTATATTTTTATGGTAATTTTTATCGCCCAGCAATTTCATGTGCTGACGAATGGAAGTAAGATGACTCTTGAGGTGAATGATCTTCTCTTCTTCTGTTTCCGCATTCACAAAATTGTTATAGGCTGTAAGACTGACTTTCGAGTCGATGATAACGTGTTTGCTCTCGGGCAACCGTATAATTACATCAGGACGAAGTCTGCCTTCAATCGTTGTGAATGATTCCTGTATAAAGTATTCGCGATCTCGTTCAAGTCCTGATTTCTCCAATATACTTTCCAGTATAAATTCACCCCAGGCACCCTGCGTTTTAGAATCACCGCGTAACGCGCGCGTCAGGTTCTCGGCTTCGCGCGTCATCTGTACATTTAGTTTTTGCAGGTTTTCAAGCTGCTCACGCAATGCAGAGCTTCGCGAAATTGTATCCTTGTGCGTTTCTTCTACGCGCTTTTCAAACTCTGTAATTTTTTCACCGAGTGGTTTCAGCAGATCATACAGGTTTGTTTTATTCTGATCGGTAAACTTTTTACTCTTTTCTTCAAAAATTTCGTTCGCCAGGTTCTTGAATTGAAGCGTGAATTTTTCATTCAGCGTTTCAAGCTCCTTGCGCTGGTCCTGTAATTTTTCCTGCAGATTCCGGTAGTCGGCCTCGGATGCAGCCAGACTATTATTTGCTTCCAGCACTTTATGACGTTCGCCTTCAAGCTCGTGCTTGAGTTCATGTACCTGCTGCTGAAGTGATTTGTTTTTTTCCTGTTCCAGTAATATAGCAGAGCCGGCTGATTGCGCTTCTGCCGAAGATTTGAATTTAAAAACGAGCCACGCGGCTACTACACCGACACTAACCCCTACCAATAAAAAAATAATTTCCATGCGCTGTAAATATATGTTTAACAACCAACGTTGGGCAAATAGAATTCATTCTTTATCGCGACTTGTTCGAAAACCAATCGGACGCTGATGCTTCACTGCAGGTTCCAAAAGTTCCTTGATAACATCGTAAATATTTCGGATGTCCTCGTTGTGCTGCAGGTCAGATGCTTCGAGCTTTTCAATTTTTGTTACCAGGTCGTGATACGAATTGATCATCTGGCGCATCTTTACAAATACACGCATGATCTGAATATTTACATCTACTGCACGCTTACTCTTCAACACCGAAGACAGCATGGCAACACCCTGCTCGGTAAATGCCATGGGCAAATACTTGGAGTGTTTGCCTCGTTTTGATTGTGAATGTTCATTGTCAAACTCATAATCGTTTAAGGTCACAAATTGTGACCTTAAAGAGTTCCATTCCTCTGCCGACAGCTCGAACATGAAATCATCGGGAAACCGGTCTGCATTTCTTTTCACAGCTTGCTTCAATGCTTTTGTAGGAACTCCATATAGCTCGGCAAGATCAGCATCCAATAAAATTTTTTGATCGCGTACAACATAAATTTTGCGGAAGATCTGCTCTTCCGGGCGTAAAACGGTTTTGCTCATAACGAAATAACTTTTAGCTATACTCTAACAGTGTAGGCTTTACCATACCTATTTGATAGATTTGCAATAATACAAATTCTAAGTTCTATGATCGAAACAATTAACTCCAGCCAACAGGCAATTCTATTGGAAGACAAGTATGGTGCGCATAATTACCACCCGCTTCCCGTAGTTTTATGCAAAGGCGAAGGAGTGTTTGTTTGGGATGTAGAGGGAAAACGCTACTATGATTTTCTTTCTGCTTACAGTGCTGTTAACCAGGGTCACTGCCATCCGCGCATCATCAATGCATTAATAAACCAGGCAAAAGAACTTACGCTTACATCGCGCGCTTTTTATAATGATAAACTTGGTGTTGCAGAGAAGTATATCTGCGAAACATTCGGCTATCAGAAGGCATTGTTCATGAACAGCGGTGCTGAAGCAAATGAAAGCGCGATCAAACTTGCCCGTAAGTGGGGCTATACCAAAAAAGGTATACCTGATAATGAAGCTGTAATTATAGCGGTAAAGAAAAATTTTCACGGCCGTACTACAACGATTATATCTGCATCTACCGATCCTGATTCACGCAAAGGCTTTGGACCGTTCATGCCAGGCTTCGAAGTAGTAGCGTACGATGATGTTGATGCGTTGGCAAAGGCTCTTGCAAATCCAAATGTATGTGCGCTCTGGATTGAACCTATACAAGGTGAAGCCGGTGTATATTTACCTGCCGATGGATATCTGAAAGCTGCAGAACAACTTTGTCGCAAGCACAATGTTCTGTTGATGATGGATGAAATTCAAACGGGTATAGCACGCACAGGTAAAATGCTTGCCTCTGAATATGAAAACGTTCGTCCTGATTTGTTGATACTCGGTAAAGCTTTGTCCGGAGGCACCATGCCTGTATCTTGTGTACTTGCTGATGATGATATCATGCTGGTGATTAAACCAGGAGAGCACGGCTCAACGTTCGGTGGTAATCCATTGGCAGCAGCAGTATGTATAGAAGCATTGCAGGTAGTAAAAGACGAGAACCTTGCCGACAATGCCATGAAGCTTGGTATAGTTTTCCGCGAGCGTATGGAAGCGCTTCAAAAGAAAACAGACCTGATCACGTTGGTACGCGGTAAAGGGTTACTCAACGCGATTGTTATCAACGACTCACCAGACAGTAAAACTGCATGGAATATATGCGTTGACTTTTTAAAGAATGGTTTATTAGCAAAACCTACTCATGGCAACATTATTCGCCTCGCGCCTCCGTTGGTTATTACAGAGGAGCAGGTGCACGAGTGTTGTGATATTATTGAGAGGAGTATACTTGGTTATAAGAAGTAAGAAGACAGAAGTAAGAAGGAAATACAGTATATAGAAGCTTTCACAGGTTCTTCCAGGTATATATAGGATAAACCAGGTGCTTCGATATATAGCTATATGAAAAAGGGCTTCCCGGTGGGAG
>CBIHOZ010000068.1:0-33225 GCA_966211525.1 uncultured Chitinophaga sp.
AAAGTCATCCGGACAATCAGACACCTGCTACGAAAACAAGCTGGCGTGAGTTCTTCAGTCGCGATATGGCTGTGATAGCAGCCGGTATAGCGCTAACGGATATAGCACAGATCCGAAAAGATTTTGAAGAGACCTTCCGTAATCTGCAACAGGATCCGGAAGCTGATATATATGCCGCATTATATAGTCCTGTACTGGGCATGGTGGCACGCATCGATCGCTGGTATGAGCTTGCTATACCCGAGAATCCCCTCTATGAAACACTCACACTGGCCATACAGTCGGAGTTGAAAGCGCAGGTTCAGAAAATTACTGCCTATGAAGAAGGATTCAAACTGGTCGATCCCGGAAAGAAACTTGACCTCGACTATTCCGCTATTAAAAATAAAACGCTGTGGGGGTTGGATGCACCTGTTGTAGCCGATGGAACTATATACCAGGGAGCCGATGAAGCTGCCAAGATCAAACATGCAGCACTCTATGTCGAAGATATATTTCTGTCGTTCTATGGATTTATTCAGAAACTAACGGATGAATCTTCCAATTACTTTGCCTTTGCAATCGAACAATATCCAGCGCATCAACCCCACATGGCCTTGTTCATTGCTTTCCTCAAGCTGTTCAAGTTAGCACAGGATCAAATGAACAGCATAACAGGTCGCATGCTTGATTTCTATTACAGAGATGTACTGCAACTTGTTGAGAAAGATTCTATACCCGATCGCGTTCATATAGTCTTTGAACTTGCTAAAGATATAGCCGAGTATGCTATCGCTCCGGGCACAGCATTACTGGCTGGTAAAGATGCTTCCGGCAAAGAACAGGTATATAAAACGGAAGCCGACCTGGTGGTAAACCAAGCGAAAGTAAAAGAGCTGAAAACAATCTTTGTAGAGAAGGAAGTTGCAAATGAAGTAACGTTTATCGGCTCGATATCAGCTCAGCCGGTAGCCAACTCGTTGGATGGTTACGGAGAGAAATTTACCGATCCATATCCCAAGTGGCCAGCGTTCGGCAGACGCCTGAACCGGAATCTGGACTATAAAAATATATGCCAGGCTATAGACATCGTGCGAAACCAGTTGGAGTGGCGCAACGAAGCAGCGATTGGTTTTGCTATAGCGTCACCTCAATTGCTTTTGCAGGGCGGTAATCGTTTGATCGCCTATCGCCTGCAGGACCTTGGCAAAGTATATACCGGCGGTACATCTGAAACAGAGCGCCAGGTACGAATCCTGTTTACAGCTGAAAAAGAATGGCTGGTGGTTCAGAAACGTATGACGGATGCACAATTCAAAGCACTCCCCATCAAAGGTGCCACTGTATTTGCCGAAACACAGGAAACAGAAGGCAGTTATTATTTTGACACCGACACGCTATATATATACCTGCCGGCAAGTCTTCCGGGCGTTATACCATTTGATAGCGCCGTACACGAAGGTGCCTTCGTTACGACAAAGCCTGTTATGCAGGTATTGCTGGGACCATCTGTCATGATCAGTGAAAATGATTTCGGTAAGCTTGCTTTTAACAGCGCTTCACTGGAAGTCCGCGTGGGTTCGATAGTATCCGAGGACCAGGATGCCCAGACTTTCTTCGATGGACTAAAAGTATTAACACTTCAGAATGACGATGGTATAGTAGATCCATCCAAGACCTTCGACCCATTCACCGCATATCCCAACCGTGGTAAGAGTCTTTATGTAGGCAGCCCGGAAGTATTCAATAAGGAACTTGACGAATTATCGCTGCACATCCGATTCGCGAATCCGATAGATGACATTGTTATCGGATTTGCTGCTGTCAATAACTTTGATCAGTTCATGGCAAGTGTGCGTGAATCCAGAACCTGGACGCACGTGCCAGTAGGCTTTGGCAGCGTTACACAAACTGGTCTCGCGCGGAATCTTTTAGCAGGTGAAGGCGGTGTCAAGATTTTGAAACGTCACCCGCTTACAGAGGAGCAGCTCTATACAACGGCTTCTGTAAAAGGATTTCTCCAGGTAGAATATGATGTGCCTATATATTCCGCTACCGGCAAAGGTATATATGAAAATATGCAGGAAGCTGCGCAGTTTCTGAAAGTAAAAGAAATAGCCGTAAGTTATCATTCTCTGCTTGAAAGACCCGAAGCAGGAGTAGAGCAGTTCTTTCATATATATCCCTTCGGTGTTCTGGAGGCTGACCTCAATGCAAGAACGCAAACACGTATGCTCGCGCGTGACCTCGCACCAACACTTGCATCAACTTCCGCTATAGCAAAACTGCGCAACAATAGTAATGATTTACTTACCGATACAAAGGGCAAATTATTTCCGCAGTTTACTTACCAGGATCCGTATGCCAAATATACCGACATTGGTATCAGACCAGCGGTGGCGGGGCCAAAGTCAGATTATCCGGTTATCACATCAACGGTACCCGGTGCCGCGAAGAATTCGCCACGAGAAATAACAGCGCTTGAACGACTGATGATCGATGCCAGTGGCGTTACCGAAAAAATTACAGGCAGTGCCAATCAATACTCGAGCTTGCTGCAGGAAGAAGGTATGCTTTTCATTGGTCTTGAAAATCTCAAGCCACTTCAAACTTTATCGCTGCTGTTTCAATTCGTAGATGGCAGTGCAGAAGATGAAGACAACGATCCGCCGGTAATTCACTGGTCATACCTCGTGAACAACGAATGGCGTCCGTTGAAAGGTGAAAATATAGTGGCTGATGATACGTTTGGTTTTCAGACTACGGGTATTGTAAAGCTGGATATACCAGCCGACATCACCAATAACAACACAATCATCACTACCGGTTTATACTGGCTCTGTGCAAGTGTTACCGAGCATGCCAACCGTATACCCAAGCTTGTTGATGTAGTGGCGCAGGCCGTCATAGCAACATTCGAAGACCAGGATAATGATCAGTCACACTTCGACAACGCGCTGGCTTCAGGCAGTATCAGTAAACTTGCTGTGAAGGTTGCTGAAGTAAGCAAAGTAATACAACCTTTTGCTTCGTGGGATGGAAAACATCGCGAGACCGGCAAAGAGTTTTATACCCGTGTAAGTGAACGACTCCGTCACAAGGCACGTGCGGTCAATGTCTGGGATTATGAACATCTTATACTCGATCGTTTCCCATCGATCTATAAAGTAAAAGCGATACCGCATGTCGATCCGGAATGTATATGCAGACATACAGATCCGAACAGTCCTTACAATCCGGAGCGAGTCGAAGATTGCTGTGGTCCGCAAGTAGCACCGGGACATGTACTCATTGTACCCATCGCTAATTTCAAAAACAGGAATGCAGTCAATCCGTTGCAGCCAAAGACCGGTCGAAGAACATTACTGGAGATCGAGTCCTATATCAAGAAACGCACATCTCCTTTTGCAAAGGTTCATGCAAAGAACCCGGTATATGAGCAGATCCTTGTGTTCTTCCGGGTGAAGTTTTATACCGGTATAGATAAAGGATATTACCTGAAGAAACTCAACGAAGAGATTGTCCACTACCTGACACCGTGGGCATTCGATGAAACAGCAGATATAGTATTTGGACAGAAGATATATGCATCATCGATTATCGACTTCATCGAAGAGAGGCCGTATGTTGATTTCATCACAGACTTCATCATGGTTGTTTGTAAAGATGAATGCTGTACCGATGAAGAAGATATACCACAGGATGAATCGGTGCCCCAGCAATCTCCGGAAGGAAGACCGATCGTTGTAGGCGTTGTCTACGACAGTCGAAGTAACGTAGCGCTGGCGGGTGTTAATGTTCAGATCAAAGGCACAAACAACGGCACCGTTACAGATGCGAGCGGAGCGTTTACCCTGAGACCGGATACCCTGGACGATGTCACGCTAACGTTGAGTTTTGCAGGCTATACATTCAAGGAAGTAACAACACCGGTGAATCGCGCGTGGAAGATATACCTCCTGCAGATCGGTTCTTCCCATGATTCTGAAGATAAAGATTTGATTGAGACACTCAGCAACCTGTGTGGATGCAATGACTTTGAACATTTACTCCGTGAAGATTCTGAATTCAAAGGAGAGATCGTAGCACAACCTTCTACACCACGTTCAATTCTTGTATCAGCACCAAAACATATTATTATACCCTACGAAGAGAAACCGCGGCTCACGCCTTGTGAAAAGTTACAGCAGTCAAGGCGCACAGCGTCCCTGCGATCATCATCAACGTCTAACGATACCGTTACGATACTTGAATCCGGAACGTTGCTGGCCGAACGAAATATTGAACGCAGTAAAGACGTAATCCGGCCACTGTCATCCGGTAAACCAACCGGGAAGAAAGATATACCGGCAAAGAAACGTAGCGGCCGATCAAAGAAATCAGACAAGTAAGTTGAGGTAAGTATAGCCCTGTATAAATATGAAAGACCCTATCACCCTTGATAAATCAAATCCACTGCTGCCGGCTGAAGACTATGTAGCACTTCGCAAGCAAGGTTTTAAAGAGATTGAGAAAACCGGTAGTGACCATTGGACTGAGTATAATAATTCAGATCCGGGTATAACTATCCTGGAAGCGGTGAGCTATGCTATAACAGACCTGGCGTATCGCACCGGCTTTGAGATGAAGGACCTGTTGGCACCCGAGCAACTCACACCGGATACGTGGAAAGAAATATTCTATACCGCGCGAAAAATTCTGCACAACAGTCCGCTGACGTTGAACGACTATCGTAAGATAATTATTGATGTGAGAGGTGTTCGCAACGCATGGATCGAACCCAGTAAAAATTATGAGGTGCCGCTCTGGATCAACTACAATGTATACGAAAATAGGAAAGATAATGACTGTCAGTGTGAAGACGCTGACGACAATGGGTGCTATGGAAAGCTGCAGCTTGATCCTGTAACACAGGATCAGGTTACAGCCTGGAAGCAGGAAGCAACGGCCAGGCTAGACGAAAAAATTCAAGCTATAAAAACAAAGGTTACTGAGCTGGAAGAAAAGATCACAGACCTCAATGAGAAAATTGAAAATACGGAAGATGAGCTCGACAAGGGAAAACTAATAAAGGAACGGGACAAGCTGGCGAAAAAGCGAGACCGAAAGATTGCGCGAAGAATATCACTCGAAGAAGAGAAAGCAATTATAGCAGCATTGCCCTATATACCTTCCAAGATCGTTGAGTTCGAAGGACTCTACAACGTTATGGTAGAGTATGAGGAAGACGTTATTGAAAATGAAGACCGCGATGAAATACGGCAACGGGTTATCGAACGCCTTACCGGTCATCGTAATCTCTGCGAAGATTTCCTCAGCGTGCAGGCTGTTGAGTATGAAGACTTCGGTATAGCAGGTTCTATTGCGCTGGAAGAATATGCAGACCCTGACGTAGTACTGGCTGCTATATATTTCACTATCTATAAATACTTCACACCTTCCGTTCCGTTCTATACTATCCAGCAGATGCTTGACAAAGGGTATACCATTGACGAGATCTTTGAAGGACCGGCACTGAAACATGGCTTTATCGAAGAGAGCGAACTGGAGAAAACAGATCTGTACCGTGATATTCGTTTGTCTGATATCATCAATGAGATTGCAGATATACCAGGCGTGAAGGCTATTACTTATTTGCGTTTACCTTTCCTCGGCTTTGATGATGGCAGCTCCGGAAAAAATTACTTTAATGAATGGATCACCTTCCTGCAGGAAGAGAAGAAGATTGCACGGATACAGCCGTCCATGTCAACGATGATGTTTTGCAAGCAGCGTGATTTCATTACTTACAACCTTGGTTCACCCAATGACCGGAACCCGGATCGCATGCTGAAGATGTTTCATGACCATAAGGTACTCGAACGCAAGTATAAACTCGAAGGCGTGCAACGTGATTTACCAGTGCCAACCGGAGAGTATATGGAACTCGAAAATTACTTTCCCGTAACCGAGTCACTGCCGATGTGTTACGGTGTAAGCGAACGTGCCGGTTTACCCGCCGATGCCAGTGATAAACGAAAAATACAAGCGTTACAACTCAAGGGCTACCTGCTTTTCTTTGAGCAGCTCATGGCGGACTACCTCGTACAGCTTAACCATGTAAAAGACCTGTTCACATTCGATGATACCGTTAACCGGACTTACTTTACCCGCGCGTTAACGGAGATTGATGACCTGCAAAAACTGTTGATTGATCATCAGGGTCGTGGAGCTGATCATTGGGATCAGATACTCCACGACTTCACGCAGGTATTGGAGAACCTCGTGGAGACTCCAAAGAAATTTCTGACACGAAGAAATAAATTTCTGAATCACATGCTGGCGAGGTTTAGTGAAGACCTCACCGAGTATGAAAGTATAACACGCTGGCTCACGCCCTATAAAGTTGAACAGCGCCTTGCGTCCGACAAGATTCGAATACTCGCCAACGGAGAATACTACAAAATAAGTACGAACCGAGGCAAAGGGTATAACTATGCACATCCGGAAATATGGGACACTTCCAATGTATCCGGAACGGAGCGCAGAGTAAGCCGCTTACTCGGCTTCAAATGTGCAGACAGAAGAACGTTGTCCATTGATTTTCTGCTGATCGAACCGGTGATGGTTGCCGACCCGAAAACAAATACAACATCACAGAAAGTAAACAAGCTTGGCAAGCCGCTCAACGTTATAAAAATTATAGATCCGGAGACAAAAGAAGTTTTGCTTACAAGTGTAGAGGTAATAGCCGGTTGCTGTACAGATTTACTTGTTAATGAAATTCTTACCTATGCAGATGAACGGAAGTACTTCAAGTTCCTCGATGATCTGAAACATCACACGCGTAAATCTGCAGGCAAGGTTGGCACATTTTCGTTTGAACTTTGGGACAATACCAATGAAGAAGAAGCCGTTGTGCTAGGGTATAGCAATAAATATACTTCGCGTCAGGATCGCGAGAAAGTATATAAAAAGCTCCAGTACCTCATTGATCGTATGAATGATAATGAAGGACTTCATCTCGTAGAGCATTTACTCCTGCGACCGAAGTTCGATGAGATACTGGATGAAGCGAATGAGCCGATCGAAGTAAAATTACTGGATGTTTGCCTGGACAAATGCGATCTCGGCAAAGGTCTTGAAGAGACTGAGACACCCAAGTATCGGAAGAAGATCAGGCGTATACCGGCACGGAAGTGCTATGATAAAATGCCGTGGATATTGGAATACTTCCGGGAAAATCCAACCACGAAAAAGTTCGATCAATCTATACTCTTCCAGGAAGTATTGCCTGACGAAATTGAAGAACCGGTACCGCTGAAGTTCAGACGCTATGAATCACTTGCCAAGCGCGTTCGCGATTTGCAGGAGTATGGCTCGGAACGGATTCAATATGAGATTGTCTCCAATCAACAGGAAGATCCCGACAAACTGAGATATAGCTTTATTATTCATGGTGAAAATGATGTTGTGCTTGCGCAAAGTCTCTTCATCTTCAACAGGCGTACAAAACAGCAGGTAGAGAACGGAGATATAGTTCAGAACGATATTGAAGTGGAGATACAAAACCTGATGCGTTTCTTCGCATTTGAATTGGACATGTACTGCCAGGAGAATCCATGCGATCACAATGAAGATCCGTATTCATTCCGCGCGACAGCTGTATTGCCATGCTGGCCAAAACGTTTCCGCGACCCTACATTCCGAGCACTGGTGGAGAAAACAATTCAGTCAGAAGCACCCGCTCATGTCCACATTAAAATTATATGGATCGGCACAAACGATATGAAGCAGTTTGAAAATGTATACCAACAGTGGCTCCGCGAAATGGCGCTCACAGAGATGCCTTCATACGAGCATGTAAATCCGCTGGTAGAAGCAATCAATACACTGAAGCCGTGCGGATGCTGTGAAGATGAGTGCCATGACTAAGCCCTTGAGACACTATATATGAAGAGACTATAGAGACAGAATGAAGCATCTGGTAAATCAATTACGCATCGAAATTCATTGCCCGAGCGAAGAGCAGGCACTGCAACTGCGGCATAACTTTGCACTTGTACTGCAGCAACAGGTTGAGGTCGTAATTGATCGTGTATGTTCCCGGTATATATCGGAAAACGAATGGATTCGCCTGGACAAGCTGGAGCTTGATCTGGGTACATTCAGTTCGCATACATTTTACCAGAGCTTTGCAGATGTATTCTCCGGAAAATTTGAAGAAGCACTGGTACAGAAAATTTCTTCGATCTCGCCGGAAGTGCGCGGAGAATCAATACAACGCTCACAGGTTGAGCTATTGCAATATTTTTTACTCGCAGGCACGATGCCATGGTGGGCTGATGAACAAGCTTTAGATATTAACGCGATCGCAGCGGACCAACTGCAGCAGCATCCAGAACGATTCAGGTCTTTTCTGCAACGAAACCGGTCTAACGAAAATCTATGGCGAAGAATTGTTTTGCAGCTACGTCCGGAGGTTCGCAACGAAATTATAAACGTGTGGCCTGTGCTGATTGAGACTGGACAGGTATATAAAACATGGGTTGACATGATTGTGGCGCGAAATATAGTACCGGCACCGAACCGTGAGTGGACTGCTATACTACTCACGGACATTGTATTGGAACATGCTCCCGCCATATCTGATGCGGGCAATCTCAATCCATTGAAAGCTATATTTGAGAAAAATATAGCTCGTCTTTTCTCAAACCCATCAGCGAACACAGTACAGGATATAGTCAATGCGTTGCCTGCCGTTGCCGCAGCGCATGCAGTAGTGCCAGACGGTGGAGCAACTGCAGATGTAAATTTACCGGCTACTGATGCAATACCTTCCGCCGAAAAGTATATTTCAAAATATGCGGGTGCTGTATTGCTGGCGCAATTTTTCCGACCGTTCTTCCAAAAACTTAATTTATTGAACGGGGTAGCCTGGAAGAGTAAAGCTGAACAATATAAAGCCGTGCAGTTGATACGATTTCTTTGCTCCGGTGAGCAATATACTCCTGAATATAGCCTGGTGCTTGAGAAGTTGTTGTGTGGTATACCGCTTGAAGAGCCTGTGCCGGTGGACGCATCATTAACACCAGAGGAACTGGATGAAGCGCATGTCTTATTGCGCGCAATCATTGAGCACTGGCAGGCACTTCGCAATACTTCCATCGATGGCTTGCGGAGTAGCTTTCTGATGCGTGACGGAACTCTGTGCCGAAATGATTCGCACTGGCTGCTGCAAGTAGAACGAAAGACAATGGATGTTTTGCTGGAGAAACTTCCGTGGGGATATACTACGATAACATTGCCCTGGAACAATTACCTGATCTATGTTGAATGGTAAACATAATAGCATGGGACAAGACCTGAGGGTGGCGGATGCGGGTATGACGGGTTCTCGGCTGGATCGCATTGCGTAGACACTCGCACGTGAGAGCGCCTGGTTTGCACGCGTAGTAAACGAACGACTGCAGGACTATTTTCCCAAGGAGAAACTTGAAATACAGCAGGAGAAAGAGCACGGCTGGATCAACAAGATCTTAAACCGTAGCCCCGTCACCAAAGCGTCACACCCGGACAACGTTACAACGGTAGGGCTGGGCGAAAGCATACCGATACCCGATCTGACACAAGACACTTCGGTATATGCCGAGTTTGTTAATTATTATAAGCTCAACGCGGATGAGCGGCTCGTGCTGATCCTCGCTATCATTCCGCATGTACAACCTCATCTGTTGGATGTGTTCTTATCCGTCAACAAACCGCTGGGCCGCGGCTATACTGAGTTCGGTGGTGTAAAAGGAAACCGGCATAGTGGTTTTGTTCCCACCATTGAGACAGCCTTGTTTCTGCTGGCGGGCAATGATCTGAGTTATCGTTTCCGGGTATATCGGTTGTTTGAGCCGGATCATATATTTTCCGCGCACAACATTATTCAGCTCGAACAAAGCGGCAGCAGTGAACCTTTTTATAGTAGCTCCATTCTCATCACTGATGAATATGTAGACTTCTTTACTACCGGCAATATTCGCAAGCCTACATTCAGCATGGAGTTTCCGGCCAAACGTCTTACAACAAAAATGGATTGGTCTGATCTGGTCGTGGATGAATTTACAGCACAGCAGCTCGATGAACTTCGCGTATGGTTAAAGTATGGAAAGACACTATATGAGGAGTGGGGGATGGACAAAAAACTAAAGCCCGGGTATAAAGCTTTATTTCACGGACCTCCCGGCACCGGCAAAACACTAACCGCAGCGTTGCTCGGCAAACTATATAACCTGGATGTATACCGTGTTGACTTGTCAATGGTAATTTCAAAATATATAGGGGAGACCGAAAAGAATCTTGAAAAAGTAGTCCGCAAGGCTGAGAATAAAAACTGGATACTGTTCTTCGATGAAGCCGATGCCTTGTTCGGGAAGCGTACCGGTATATCGGATGCGCATGATAAATATGCCAACCAGGAGATTGCGTATTTACTGCAACGTCTCGAAGACTACCCCGGACTTGTTATACTCGCTTCGAACATGCGTAACAATGTTGATGAAGCTTTTACAAGACGATTGCAGTCCATTATACATTTTCAGAAACCACAGCCGCGTGAACGTCTTCGTTTGTGGAACGGTGCTTTCAGCGAAGTATGCCAGCCACCTTCGAGCACGGACATGGAACGTATCGCACAGCAGTACGAATTATCCGGAGGTTCCATTATAAATGTTGTTCAGTTTGCATCGCTGCTAGCATTGAATCGCAATGACAAAGTCGTTACCGTAGACGATCTGTTACAAGGTATCCGCAGGGAGTTTAAAAAAGAAGGCAAGACAATGTAAGTGACATTCTAAATATAGTATATATGAAAGCCGAGCTTTCAAAAACTAATAGTGATTCGAACCGTTCCGCTGCGGCAGCCAGCATTCTGTGCAAGCTGACAGTTGGTTCCGTTAACGATCCAATGGAAATACAAGCGGATGCTGTTGCAGACCAGGTAATGCGTATACCTGCAAAGAGAGTTATCCAACGCAAGTGTTCGAAATGTGAAGAGGAAGAAAAAGCACATCGCAAGCCGCTTACATCCTTTATACAAAAGAAAGAGACATCCGGAAATACCAGCACCGCTCCCGATACCGTGTCCAATAAAATACAGGAGACGAAGGGATGCGGAGCATCGCTTGACACATCTACAAAGAATTTCATGGAGAGCCGCTTCGGTACAGATTTCTCTCAAGTACGCATTCATACCGACAACAACGCGGCAAGCTTGTCGCAGCAATTGAATGCCAAAGCCTTTACCGTAGGTCGGGATATATACTTCAATAG
This sequence comes from uncultured Chitinophaga sp., assembly GCA_966211525.1. GTDB lineage: Bacteria > Bacteroidota > Bacteroidia > Cytophagales > Cyclobacteriaceae > Ohtaekwangia. Next base: position 11,278 of record CBIHOZ010000068.1, read on the forward strand.
TAACCAGTATGCACCGCAGGAATCCAGTAGTATGCATCTACTGGCACATGAGTTAACGCATACTATACAGCAAGGTGCTGTTGCCAATACAATACAACGTGAAGAGGGCACGTCACGTGTTGAAGAGCACGTACAAACACCTACACGCACCGGTGATGCATGGAGCGGCACCGTTGACCGGGAAGAATATGTACCCGCGAGTGGTTCGACACCAAGGAGATCACTTGCAACACGTTCCGGGGTTCGAATTGCGTTTGACGCAGCCAATTGTGTGGTTACGTTACCCACACGTTTAAAATTCGAACATCCCAGTACATCCAACTGGCCATTCTGCAGTGAAGATTCTGGTTCTGTTCCGCCGGCCGCTGTAGATCAAAGTATATTTGACCGTGTAAAACAACGCTTCTTATCACTTACACAGTCGTGGTTTGATAACTGGTTTACCGTTCGTCTCAGTAATTGTGAAAATGCATGTACAGGAAAAGATATACCTATACGGGCTGCCATTACCGAAGACAATGCCAACCCGACTACCACCGTAATCATAGCTAACAAAAACGGGCGTTCATGCGCCAATAGATCTACCGTTGTATTACACGTTGGCGGTGGTATAGATGATGATCGTATTGTACACGAGGCCGGCCACATGACTCTCGGATACGGAGATGAGTATCCATCCGCCCCAAATACGGAAAGTGTGAGGAGAAGTGATACTTCTATGGCCGGATCACATAGCAGCTTTCAGGACTGGATGCTTTTACACGAACGACATTTTGCTTTTGTTCCTGCGTTCCTTCAGCAAATATACCCGGGATGTACCGCTACGCTTCAGTCCAATAATCGCTCCGGTACCTCTTTCAATTTTCCTGCCTTGATGGGGTATTCAGGATACCGTGGTGGTGGCGTTCATTTCTCTACCGGGCTGGATCTCGCTGTACCCCTGGAAATTCAACGCAGACTACAACTCACGTTGGGCGCCCGCGCACACTATATACTGGGAGCATCTTATCCTACGCAACATGCATTCATGGGTGGTTTGAGACTCGGTTTAAACTATACCAGCAATTTTGCCACCGGTGGCTTACGGTTAGGTGGCTTTGGTGAAATAGGAGGTAGTTTTTCTTCTGCCACAGATCGCACATTGTCGGATACACGGAACAGTCGCTGGTTTGGCAGTGGCTATTATTCGGTTGGCGGAACGCTTGGATATACCTCAGCGTTGTCAGGAGGTTCATCAATGTTTATCGGGGCAGAAGCTTCCTATAACTCATCTATACTTTCAGATGACAGCTTACGAAGATTCGGACCTGCCGAGTGGTTTAATCTTGGACTTTCATTCGGATATCAGTGGAGATAAATATGTTACGATACCGGATGAGACTTTTGCTGTGACATGACTATATATAATCAGACTATAGATTATGAAGAACCTCTCACCTTACCAGCAGGCACAAACAGCTCCGTCAGCAGCGTCTACGCCTTCGCTTAGCATGGCAGAGAGCGCACAAAATATACTGTTACCTATCCAATGTAAACTCACGGTTGGCGCAGTAGACGATCCGTTGGAAGCCGAAGCAGATGCTATGGCTGACCAAGTCATACGCATGCCGGAGAACAGTTTTATACAACGAAAGTGCAAACATTGTGAAGAAGAAGAGAAAGCCCAACGCAAACCCCTGGCTTCGTTCATCCAGAAGAAGGATTTATCCGGTAGTAGTACCGTTGTATCAGATGCGGTAAACAATCAGATAGCATCTACGCGCGGCAGCGGCAGCGCGATGGACGGCTCTACGAGGAGTTTTATGGAAAGCCGCATGGGAACAGACTTCTCGAACGTTCGCATTCACACCGATAGCCAATCCGTTGCGTTGTCTTCCGAGCTGAATGCGCAGGCATTCACTGTAGGCCATGACGTATACTTTAATTCCGGGAAATATAGCCCTGAATCATCCGGCGGTAAACACTTACTCGCGCATGAGTTGACGCATGTCATCCAGCAACAGGATAACAAGATTTCGAAGAAGCCTTTTATACAACGTGCTCCCCGCGATCCTATTCATGGCCCTATCCTTGACGATTTTAGTCGGGAAACCGGTATTCCCCGCGATCGCGCTTCGCAGCATAGCGAAGAATATCGTGTGTGGCTGAATAGTAAATTCATTAATCCGGTAATCGATACGTCTTGTTCTCCCAACAGGCAATTTGTTATCGATACAGTAAATGAATCACTAGTATGGCTCGATGATATATATAGTCAGTTGATCGGATTTGCAGCCGATCAGATCTTCAATACTCCGGGCGCAACACCTTCGGCAGATCATACACGAATCGCTTCGGCATTGCAGCAGACATTTCATACAACGGATGAGCTATACGTCCAGCTGCTCGCATCACGGTTTTACCACATCGCGAGAATGTTACGCGAGCCTAACCGGGTTACTATATTTTGTGGTGGAAGTGGATGCAGAGCGTCAGGCTCAAGCATTGTAGGTGCTTTTGTAGATACTCCGTATCAAATCCACCTGTGTGGCACCGGTAGAGATATCGCTACGTTTATCCATGAAATGGGACATGCTGTTATTCCGAATGTCGGAATACGCAATACGGTAACACAAGGAAACGGTATTACTGACAGAGCCTATGACCATGAACGCGTTTTTCATCATCTTACTCCGGAAGAGGCGCTGGACAATGCAGAATCCTATGGCATACTCGCGGAAGCATTGCACGCGAGAAGAACAGGAAACCTGGTAACTCCTCAGCCCGACAGAACAAATTGCACCAATACATCTTTTGTGCTGTCTGCATTTGCAAGAGCTGAGCTTTGGACAAGACGCGGATGGCAATTAGTTGGACAGATGGCTGGACGATTAAGAGGCGGTGCTCCGCTGGCAAGCCTGCCTGCGGGAGAATTGAATTTGGTAAACAGGCATTTGCCCTTTGTTACATCTGCAGCTGATCTCCAGGCTTTAAATAATTTATTTACCAATATATATACATCGTCTTATCATTCTTCGTTCGGTTCGGTTCTCAATTGTCAGGGTGCTTCAAGTGCACCGTGCAGTAGCGGTGCCGTTGGTATTTCAGGAGCCGGAACAGTAACCTCTTCAGCCGTTTCGCTGGGAGCGCAGTCGCCCTCAGGAGAAGTTGACTTCTGTCCTGCGTGGTTCAGCTTATCAGAAACAGAGCGCATCAAAACTACATTTGTTCTGTTCCTCATGGGAAGACCTTCGTGGATGCACTCGGGTATAAGCATGACAAATGCATTTGCTATAGCTGATTTCGCAAAGGCAACACTCGATGAGACGTTACCACCGCCAACAACACGAGACGCTGCAGAGCATTTCTTCCGTGATCAACCCACAGCACCGGTTACAACTCCTTAGCTATAGATTGCTACTATAATAATCGCATGACACAACATCAGCACAATCAACAACCACAAACAACGCAAGCTTCGTCACAACCTCCCCAAGGGGCGATAGGAAGCGATCAGGACAGTATCGTTTTGCCGATCCAGTGTAAACTCACCGTTGGAGCAGTAGACGATCCGTTGGAAGCCGAAGCAGATGCTATGGCAGATAAAGTAATGCGCATGCCGGAAAACAGTTTTATACAACGCAAGTGCAAGCATTGTGAAGAAGAGGAGAAAGCACAGCGCAAGCCCTTGGCTTCATTCATACAAAAGAAGGAAATAGCGGGTAGTGGTACCGTTGTATCAGATTCCGTTAACAACCAGATAGCATCCACCCGCGGCAGCGGAAGTGCGCTGGACAATTCCACGAAGAGTTTTATGGAAAGTCGTTTTGGGGCAGACTTCTCTGATGTACGCATTCACACCGGGCAGTATGCAGCACAACTGTCGCAGGATCTGAATGCACACGCTTTCACGGTAGGAAATGATATATACTTTAATTCCGGTAAATATACTCCTGAGTCTGACACCGGTAAATATTTGCTGGCTCATGAGTTAACCCATACCATACAACAACAGGGTATACAACGAAAGGTACAGCGCAGTGCCCGGGCGACCGGTCCGAACAGCGCAATAGTAGAGCATGCAGGCGCTACCTATCGGGTAACACGTGTTGTGAATACGACTACAACTACGACCACACCACGTCCACGATTCGGAGGCAGTGCCGATATGACCAACATCTCCATAAACCTGACATGGTGCAACGATCGGTTACGCGGAACTGTAACGCTGGGAGCAAATATACCCGAAGCAGCCCGCGAAGTTGCACAGCGTCTGCTGGACGCTATCACGCGTGGTGCATCCGGACGAGAGCTTTCGGAAATATTACGAAGTGCAGAGGCAACACCATTTCTGGAAGTTGTGTTAGCACAATCAGGTTCATTCCGCCTTACTGCGCGGGGAGAAATTACAGTGAACTCGCAGCGTGTTACCGGAGGTGGTGGCAGTGTTGATTTTGAAATAGGACCAGTCGACCTGGGTGTAGGTATAGATAGCAGCGAAGAAGGCGGTGTAAGTGTGATTCCACATATTCGGTATACACCGGGTCGTACGCAGGATCGGTTCCGATGTACGCAAATGCGGCAGCGTATTTCTACACGCTTTAAGTGTGAACGTCTTACACCGGCACACACGGAGACAAGAACCCGGACGGTAACATCAACCGATACGCAGACCAAGTATATATACTTTAATTATGCTACAGATACAATCAACGTTGCGCAGAGCAGGGAGAATCTGACTGCTATACAACAATTGCTGGCCAGCGGTTATCGGGTAACACAGATACGTGGCTTTACTTCTCCCGAAGGACCACTGGGCCGAAGAAGAGGCAGTACCTTTATGGGCAACACACAGCTCGCAGAAGCACGCGCGAACGCAGCACAGCAACGCCTGCAGCAAATATGTACTGCACTTGCCGATACCGGAGGTTCGTGTGTCTCCGGAGTTGTACCGTCAGTCGCACCGCTGGGCATGGGCGAATTATACTCTTTGCCTGATGACTCCATTGAAGGAGATCCGTTGGCCCGGCATGCTACCGGAGAATTTGAAACCAATCCGGCAGAAGCCGTGCATCGCGATGAAGCACTCATGCAGCGTCTGCAACCATTAACAGCAGCACAGCAAGCTGATATTATATATCCATTACTGCGAAGAGCTGCTATTGTATTTGAGAAGGAAACTTCGCGCCCGGAAAGCTATGAACACCCGGTGCCGGAAAGTTACGCAGAAGTAACATGTCCTTCGGAGGTGGTGAATGAAGCGCAACTGGTGCTGTCATTATACAATCCGCCCAGACAACCGTGATTATATCGGAAGTCTGCACGCAGGATTTTTCAGCAGTATATATAGGCTTATATAAGTTGAGAATTATGAAAGAGATGTCATCCGCACATTATGAAACAAGGCAGGCAGCAGAATCCTGCGCGCACAGCCCGGCAGCAAATGAACAAAATATAGTTTCGCCCATTCAATGTAAACTAACCGTTGGAGCAGTAGACGATCCGTTGGAAGCGGAAGCTGATACTATGGCCGACCGTATAATGCGCATGCCGGAAAGTAGTTTTATACAACGCAAGTGCAAGCATTGTGAGGAAGAGGAAAAGGCACAGCGAAAGTCTATATCTTCCTTCGTTCAAAAAAAAGATACTGCTTCAACCGGTAATCAGTCCGCTATAGCAGATGCCACCAGCGATACTATACACTCAACGCGTGGGGGAGGTAGTGCTATGGATGCATCGACTAAAGATTTTATGGAGAGTCGGTTCGATACTGATTTCTCATCGGTACGTATCCACACCGGAAGCTATGCTTCACAATTGTCCAACGACTTACAGGCACAGGCCTTTACAGTCGGCAACGATATATACTTTAATGCAGGTAAATATACTCCCGGCTCATCCTCCGGAAAACATTTACTGGCGCACGAGTTGACACACGTTGTTCAGCAATCGGGAAATATAGCCCGGCAAATCAGGCGGCAACCGAAAGAAGACGAGGGGCCGAAAAGTGACCTTGGCAAAGAACTCAATAAGAATGAACTCTTCCAGGAATTACCCGAGTTTGCCCGCAAAAAGATACTCGATGAAATAGACAAGGCACCTCAGACCATTACCAAGGTTATGCTTGATAAAATTATAGACCTTGCGCCGATCGACAATAAGTATAAAGAAGGATTGAAAAAAGTAGGAGAGGGAATCATTGATATCATTGCCAATAGAAAAGGTCCCTCCGGCAGTGTATGCGATGGGGCCGCGGGCTATTACGAAGGTAAAACCAGGGACTTCAAAGGTATGTGTTGTCACGGTACTTTTGAAAGCGCACAAACTTGTTGTCCGAAAGATAAATTGGCGATAGCAGATCCGCGCGTTTGTTGCAGCGCGGATGAATTTGTGAATGCAGAAAACAAGTGCGAAAAATTCGGACCAGTAGATCCTACGAAACTATGTATACCACCCGGTAAAAAAGATTCACTGGGCAAATGTTGTATGCCTCCGTTTGAAGTAGTGGATGGCATGTGCGTGTCGCCTCAGAAACCAGAACCCAAACTACAACCCTTTAGCCTGAGTTTTAAACTTGGTGTTATCGATGACTATAACATTAATGATTCCGTTCTGAACACTCGACAGAAGCCGCGCTTTGAGACAATCAAAAAACAAATTCATGATTTCATGGAGATGTGCCCTGCGAGCATGGTTATGATTACAGGGTTCGCTGATAAGCCCGGCACTGAAGAACATAATATGGATTTAGGGCAACGCAGAGCTGATCACATCAAATTCCAGTTACAGTTAGATCTGATAAAACTTCGTATAGGAGGCTTGCCATCATTAATCTTTGCACGCTCGGAAGGGGAGAGTAACCCGGTTGACAAAGAGGCAGGAGAAAAGTACTCCGCTGCTAACAGAAGGGTAGAGATCGAGTTCAGCTCCATGTGTCCGCCACTCGGAAGTCGAAAGCCATTTGAGAGTATACCGTTTCGACAACAACGTCCGTGGACGTTTACGCGATGATATATAGTATGATTAGTATCGATGTGTAAAGTATATATGCTTAAAAATTAAGCGATAGCATGAAAGAAGTATTAATGGCTCGTACACCAGGCACGGCACCTGCTGCCCTTACCACAAATACTGCCAATACAAAGGAACAAAGTGTGGTGTTACCGGTGCAGTGTAAACTTACGGTAGGAGCAGTAGACGATCCGTTGGAAGCCGAGGCTGATGCGATGGCCGATCAAGTAGTGTCTATACCACAAAATAGTTTTATACAACGCAAATGTTCACATTGTGACGAAGAGGAGAAGGCGCAACGCAAACCACTCGCAGCGTTCATACAAAAAAAGGAAGCTTCCGCCGGTAGTACAGTTGTATCGGAGTCGGTCAGCAATCAGATAACATCAAGCCGTGGCAATGGCAGTATGTTAGACAGCAGCACCAAAAGTTTTATGGAAAGTCGTTTCGGCAGTGACTTTTCGAATGTGCGTATCCATACAGGCAATGAAGCTGCATCACTCTCTGCAAAATTAAATGCCCAGGCTTTTACTATTGGTCAGGATATATACTTTAACAATGGGAAATTCGCTCCTGCATCTTCGGAGGGAAAAAGATTACTGGCACATGAACTGACGCATGTTGTTCAGCAATCCAACACCGTACAAAGACGCTATATTCAGAGAGTTCCGTTCCGGAGACGCGATCCTATACATGACTTTATACTGGATGATTTCAGCCGCGAAACCGGACTGCCGCGCGATCGCGTTACACAACATAGTGCTGAGTATGCAGCATGGTTACGCAACCGTCCTGTTCGTCTCGGAACTTCTGCCGGCGGAAGAGGTATATATGCTTATGAATTTCCTGGTATCACAACGAATCGCGCCCTCGTAATCGGAGGTGTTCACGGTTCTGAGCTATCCGGAATTGAAGTGGTCGAACAACTTATCACGCAATTGCGAACAGGTCCGCGTCCACATTATACCGTGACTATTGTACCGCGATTGTTTCCTGACAATGCCAGCGTTCGCGAAGGAGATCCTGCCGCTATTCAAGCCGATTCAAATGTAGGCAGATATACTCGTGGTACAGGCGTAGATCCAAACCGGCAAATGCCGGAGTTCGGCAGATCGTTCGATCCGTCTAACCCCGTTGACAGCAGGGGCAGAACCATCGAAGCAGAAAACATCATGTTGCTGGAGCTTATCGATCGAATCAAACCCGCCAGAGTTGTAAGTGTACATGCCATGCATAGTGATGCATCAGCCGGTATATTTGCTGACCCGCGAACGGATCAGAATCAAATTGCATCAGGTTATGATACCGATCGTGAACTGGCACTTGAAATGGCGCGGCTCGCACAGCAGCGTGGTGCCGCTGTGAGTGGCAATCGTTTAGGTTCGAAAAATGAAAATACAACCTATGCGTTGGATCCTCCTATAGCGCAGGCCGGTCAGCGACAAACACGAAGCAGAGGACAAGCAACAGCTGATCATCGCGGTGAAGGCGTAAGCCTGGGAGGCTGGGGCAGTACAGCGGTATGCGATGCTGCGCATCCCGAACGAAACCGGGCTGCCATGCGAATCATTACAATCGAAATGCCGCGTGGCCAACGTTCACAGGATATGCAAACACAGGCACAGCGCGATGCCAGACGTGTAGTTGTACAAGCGCATGTCGATGCTATACGCGAAATATTCCTGGGACCACACCAGGTAGAGACCAATACACCACCTCGCTGTCCATAGGTATATATTTCTGTCCTTAGCTACATTGTCCTAAGGCAACCCATATAATGATGAAGACGATAATAGTACCAAAGCATCCACCGCCAAGCTTTTTAGCTCCATAGCCGGCTATCAGTGCACGAAAGAAGTTGTTCATAGAATTCTATAATAAAGTATGAAGGAATTTATTCATTGTAACTAAATTATAATGCCAGGGTATGCATGCCGTACCCGTTTTGTTCAGAAATTTTGTGTCTCATTATCACCTGCTGATTACAAGAATAGGATCTGGAAGTCAGATACCCGTGCTATATATCATGACAATTACCGTGGCGATGAAATCCGTAAAGAACTGATCCAGTTACCATACCAACGAAGTAATTTAATTTTACATCGCCTGTACTTCCGGAGTACAGGCTATATTTTTTTATGGAGACTCCGGTCGTTTTTCATCCGGTACAATTGAACGCCTGGTGGACGTATATTACCATCCATCCAAATGCACTTTATGCAGCTACTTCCTGCGGGGATATTTTCTTACCTTCAACACCTAAATTCATACACGAATGGCTCATTACAAATTGCAAATTAACGGACGGAGTTACGAGACGGATGCAGATGCAGATACTCCGTTGCTGTGGGTGTTGCGTGATCATCTCGGAATGGTAGGAACAAAGTATGGCTGCGGCATTGCTCAATGCGGTGCATGCACGGTACATCTGAATGGAAATGCTGTGCGTTCCTGTTCATTGCCGGTGTCAGCTGTAGGAACAAAAGCCGTTACTACCATTGAAGGACTTTCTGCAGAAGGCAATCACCCGGTGCAGCAGGCGTGGCATGAAGTGGACGTAGCGCAATGCGGATATTGCCAGGCCGGACAAATCATGTCTGCAGCTGCATTGCTTGCCAAAAATCCGAAGCCAACGGAAGAGCAAATATATACCGCCATGAACGGCAACATCTGTCGTTGTGGAACATACCATCGTATTCGCGAAGCAGTTATACTGGCGTCATCTAAAACAAAATAGTCATGTCGATACTACCGAAAACAAACAGACGCGATTTCATCAAGCTGGCAGCGACAGCAGCCGGTGGTCTTTTACTTGGCTTTCACTGGAGCGATGCAGCTCCGGCATCGGCAGCGATCATCAGCAATGTGTCAACGATACCTGCGGGAACGATAGACTTCAACAGTTACTTATCGATAGCACCGGATGGTGTCATCACGATCTTGTCTCCCAATCCTGAACTCGGACAAAATATAAAGACTTCATTTCCAATGATCGTAGCAGAAGAGCTTGATGCCGATTGGACAAAGGTGAAAGTAATTCAGGCTGCATTGGATACAAAGAAATTCGAACGACAAGTAACCGGTGGAAGCGGAGCGATTCCGCATTCATGGGAGCGTCTGCGCAAGGCCGGTGCTACCGCACGACAGATGCTGGTGGAAGCAGCAGCAAAGCGCTGGAATATACCGGCCACTTCGTTAACAACCGATAAAGGTTATGTACTCGATGCAGGCAACGGACGTAAACTTACTTACGGAGAACTTGCCACAGAAGCTTCCGCTATACCTGTGCCTGCTGATGTTAAATTGAAGTCGATCAAGGATTTTAAAATTATCGGTACGGCTATACGCAATGTCGATAACCATGAAATGATCACCGGCAAACCTTTATACGGTCTGGACTTCTATCGTGAAGGAATGCTGTTTGCCATGATACAACGCCCGCTGTCATTCGGGACAAAGATAAAATCAGTTGATGCTGCTGCAGCCAAAGCAATGCCTGGTATAGTGGATGTTGTTACGTTCAAGAATAACGTAGCCATCGTAGGAAAGTCTACATGGCAGGTAAATAAAGCACGTAAGGCATTGAAAGTCGAATATGAAACAGACGGTGCTATTGAAAGCAGTGCTGATCATGATCGTATACTCAAAACGTTACTCGATAGTAAGGACGCTACTGTAAAACGTAAAGACGGAGATGTTGATGCTGCATTCAAGTCGGCCGCAAAAGTAATTACACGTGAGTATCAATGTCCGTTCCTTTCGCACACACCAATGGAGCCGATGAACTTCTTCGCGCACGTGCGTGCTGATGGTGCCGAGTTGATCGGTCCGACACAAACTCCGGAGATGGCACGCAATGAGACAGCAAAGTTATTAGGACTTGCACCGGAGCAAGTTACTGTTGAGTTAACACGACTCGGTGGTGGATTCGGTCGCAGACTCAAAGCCGACTATGTATTGGAAGCTGCTGAACTCTCAAGCATCATCAAGGCTCCTGTAAAAGTAATCTGGACACGCGAAGATGATATGACCGGGGGAAGCTATCGTCCGGCAGTGCGCTATAGATTTGATGCAGCGCTGGATGCACAGGGAAATCTCATCGGGTATAGATTACGCGGTGCCGGTATAAATGCAGGCAACACAACACGCGAAGATAATTTTCCTTCCGGTGCTGTTGAGAATTTACTGATTGAGACAATCGAACATAAATCACCAGTAACTACAGGAGCATGGCGTGCACCAATCACGAACTTCCTTGCATTTGCCGAACAGGCATTTCTGGATGAAGTAGCGTCAGCCTCAGGGCAGGATCCGGTTGCTTTCCGTCTCAACCTGTTGAACAAAGCCAAACAGTCTCCGACAGGTGCTATAAAATATGATATTGACCGCATGAGAGGTGTGATCGAGTTAGCAGCCGAGAAATCGCAGTGGGGCAAGAAGAAAGATATAGCACAAGGTTTCAGTGTATATTTCTCGCATCGCTCGTATGTAGCGCAGGTTGCTGAAGTCGCTATGAAAAAAGGAACACCGGTTTTGCAAAAGATACATGCTGCCGCAGATTGTGGTGTAGTTGTAAATTTGAGCGGTGCTAATCAACAGGTGCGGGGCGGTATCGTGGATGGCTTAGGACACGCTTTCTATAGCAACCTTACGTTCAAAGACGGAGCTGCCGAACAAAAGAATTTCAATACATACAGGTTGATCCGCATGAAAGAAATTCCTGAAATTGATGTGCATTTTGTGAAGAATGAAATCAGTCCGACAGGACTTGGTGAACCTGCGTTACCACCCACAGGCGGAGCAGTAGCCAATGCGTTGTTTAAGGCAACCGGTAAACGACTTTATAATCAACCGTTCATCAAGCAGGAAGAGTTGAAAGGCGTGAACCTGGGTGAACGCATGTAACAGAGGAATTGATGCGAGGTTATAGTTTAGTTTCTTACTGAAGACACAGCAGTTCAGATAAATGTTTGAATGCTGTGTCTTTCAGCTTTAAGAGGTAAGCATCTATATACCCGTTAGCGCATTTTCTGCACCCACAGTTTATCAGCTTTCTCTTTGTGTTTCTTTTCATCGGTGTTCCAGGCACGCAGGTGATTCTTACCGTTGAAGTTATAGAAGAGATATACTTTACCGTTGATGATCTTATACGTGGAAGGATCAACTTTTACACGTTGTCCATCGACCGCCATGGAATAAGCATCCCATCCTCCGTAAGCCGGTTCATATTTTGCTGGCGACTTTTTAAACTCTTCCAGGTTTTCGTTGTTCACAAAGTAATAGGTGAGTCCCTTGTGTGTATAGGCAAAATCTTCGGTGCCTTTGGCAGCTTTACCTTTGAAGTAGCTAACAGGATCAAAATCTTTTATGGCGATGCCATTGTCGTTGTTATAGTTTCGCAGGCGCGTGGCATTTTCAGTTTGCGCCATAGTTCCGAGAGAAACGAAAAGTGCAAAGATGGTCAGGTATAGTTTCATGTTGTTAGAGATTATTCCTGGCATCAAAGATAAAATGACGATGCGTGAACCGGCCGAAATTCTGGCGACTAATCAGGCGATATGCCGCTGAAAATGTTGCTGCATTTGTTTCCCGCAGAGCTCATGGATTTTCGCAGAATGATTTCAGTAAGGGCAAATCTATACCACAAAGAAATCTATCTGCGCTTATCTGTGTATTCTGCGGGCCTGAATTTTTTTCCCGCAGAGAACGCTGATTTACGCAGAATAAAAAAACTTCAAGCCACATGACGCAGCCTGAAGTTTACTATTCAACACTATACCTGTTTTCTATTAAGGATATGCGTAGAAGCCTACGCCTTCGTATGTATAGCCGCCACTGCCTGCGCCAAGCTCTGCCCAGTTCGTTGTATAGAAATGGTCACCGTTGCCTCCATTGTAGTAACGATATACCGGTGCAGTTCCGCTTACCTGGGATGTAAACGCATAGAACGCAATACCTTCATACGTATAGCCACTGCCGCCGGCACCTAGTTCACTCCAGCTTGTTGTATAGAAGTGGTCACTCGTCCTCCCGTTGTAGTAACGATATACCGGAACCGTGCCTGATACCTGCGTTGTGTTGGCAAATATAGCTATACCTTCCAGCACATAACCATCTTTACCTGACCCCAGTTCGCCCCAGTTGGTAGTGTAGAAGTGGTCGGCTACGGATCCCTTGTAATAACGATAGACAGCGGATGTTCCTGCCGGTATCGTACGGCCCGGATATACTGTTGTAAGAGCTGTTATGTCTGCACTGGTGAATGGACGATCGGTTCCGCTGGAACACGCAAGCATCCATGAATTAGCAGATGGTGCAGTAGGAGTACCCGGAATGTGATTCGCGCCAACACCTGCATCACCTTCGTTGCCACCACTGCCGCAGCTGAACGCACGGTTCATATAGTCTGTGTGACGGAAGCCGATCGCGTGACCGATCTCATGTGCTATAACTGTAGTAGCATCAGCACGATTAGAGGAGTTATTATAGTAGTAAGTATTCAGTCTGATCGGGCTTGCCGGGTTTCCGTTTGATGGGAAGCCTGCGCTATATCCCAGTGTGTTACTTACTTCATAGAAGGAAAGTATACTGATATCTGCTGAAGCAGAATTTGTTGTACGCTGAAACGTAAGGCCAAGTCCCTGTGCATTGTATCGCGCCAGCGCTGCATCAAATGAACTCTGCATGTAAGAGCCAAAGCCTGCATCCATATATACCTGTAGCACACGCGGAGTTGCTACAACCAGTTGATTGGTTCGATAGTGTTCTTCTCTGCCGGAAGCTAATGGTGGTTGTGATGCTTCAACAAGCTCATCAATTTGTTCCTCTGTCAGGAACATGTCATACTCCACCAGGTATCCGTTTTCAAATTTTCGAAATCCTTCACTTGTATCGAAGCCGGCTTCCTGTAACTTGAGGGCAACGCGGTTCAGGTCTTCATCCCCGGAAGATGTTTCGATCTTTTCATTTTCACAGGAAGCAACGAATAATACCATACACATTGCAAAAAGGCATGACAGTAACGTACTCCGCCCGGGAGCTCTTCTTTTTAAATTCATAATAACGTGTGGTTTTAAAAGGTTGAAAAAATAATAACTAACAATGGTTATAATAACGATGCAATGATAGGGATAAAGATCTATACTTTCCCAACAGACATGAAAATAATTTTTCAAATAAATATATACCTGAAATATCCGGTATAGTATACTATATCAGCGCAATGTTAATATATAGTATACCAATGTTGCAACGACACTGCGCTGATATACCTATATTATTGCTGTTCAACAAGAGCTTTGATCTGCTCCAATATACCTGCCCAACCACCTTCCTGCTGGGCATCCTGAAATCGCTTTTCGCCATCGGCAACTTTTGCAAAATCTCCCTGCGTTACAATCAAATGTGTTTTACCGTTTTCTTCTTTTAATGTATAGGTAACTGTGGCGTAGTTCTCCGGTATATCTTTCGTTGTCGAGTTCGGATCAAATGTAGTATAGGCCAGATATTTACCTTCTTGTATCGCGACAACATTCCCTTTCACAGCAACTAACTCTTTGCCATCGAAAACTCCTTTCCATACCATCGGACTTCCCGGTTTCCAGTCTGTTACCGGTTCACATCCAAACATATACTTTTTGGTTTGCAGCGGATTGGTGAGCGCGTTCCACACGACCGATGCCGGAGCATTAATCGTGATGTCGTTTTTAATGATGAGTTGTTTGTCCATAACCATACGTGTTTCTTGTTTTAATTCAATAATTTTAAGACCACAAATCAAGTCATCGGTATTGACAATAGTATGTCAGCAGGGATCGGGCCATCCCGAATTATTGGGATGAAAAGTGTACAAAAACAACGGTACACGACAAACGGAAAACGAAATGCCTGTCGGAACGTTTTTATTCCATCAGTGTAAATCATCCGTGGAACTTCCTGCATTGGTAAGATTTTCGCGATCCATGTTTAATCATTTAACCCGAATATGTATAAGCATTTTACACTTACTTTTTTTATCTGTTTCTGTTTCGCAGTCTCATTTGCGCAGGAAACCCATCGCTTCACCAAAGGACTGGTGGCGGGGCCTGTGCATCAGTACGGTCGCGAAGCACTCGTAAAAGACCTGTTAGCCCACCAGTTGTATACCGGTACATTTAAGACTCCGGTAGCTGGTGAGACATTGCTGACGGATGACAAAGGGCAGGCCATCACCTGGAAATCACTGGACGTTGATACCGCGGGCCTCTTTAAAAATGAAATGTTGTCTAACGGATATATATACCTTACGTATGAAGCCAAGCAGGAGCAATCGGCCTTGCTTCACGTTAAAGGACATAACATGGTATTTGTAAACGGGGCACCGCATGCCGGAGATATATACTGGCACGGCTACTTATATATACCGGTAAAGCTGAAGAAAGGAACAAATGAATTTCTGGTACGCTGCTCACGTTGGGCACGCTGGCAAGGTGTAAGTACGGAGCTGTTGTTCCCCGGTAAACCTGCTACGCTGAACACAGAGGATCCAACGTTACCACATGTCGTTTTGAACAACACATCCGAAGAACTCTGGGGCGCGGTAGTCGTGATCAATACGACTGATAAAGCACTGACCAATCTGTCAATCAAAAGTACATTGCAAGGTAAAGAGTATACTACGAGTTTACCGGCAGTACCTCCGTTGACATCCCGCAAGGTTGGCTTCCGTATTAATGCTACCGGCATATCGCAAAAGAACAGCTATACCTGTGCATTGAAACTATCGCAGAAGGGAAATATACTTGATGAAAAGTCCGTTACAATTGATGCTGTCAATCCGGATGAACATCACAGCCGGACATTTATCAGTGCCATTGACGGAAGCGTTCAGTACTATGGTGTAGCGCCACAAAGCAAACCGGATGGTAAACAACCTGCGTTGTTCTTATCGGTACACGGAGCAGGCGTTGAAGCTATCGGACAGGCACGCGCTTACCAACCTAAAGACTGGGGTGTATTGGTAGCGCCCACCAACAGACGTCCACGTGGTTTTAACTGGGAAGACTGGGGAAGACTCGATGCGCTTGAAGTACTTGCTATTGCAAAGAAGAACTATAATCCGGATCCTCAGCATATATACCTTACGGGACACTCGATGGGTGGACATGGTACATGGTATCTTGGTGCAACGTATCCGGGTAAGTGGGCAGCTATAGCGCCTTGCGCAGGATATCCTACCTTAACCGGGTATGGTTCTGCTGACGGAAAGATTCCGGGACAAGGTGCATCACCGGCTGAGAACATGCTATTGCAGGCAAGCAACCCGAGCAACATCATTGAGCTGGCACAGAACTATAAGACAGCCGGTATATATATACATCACGGAGACAGCGATCGCGTAGTGTCCGTTGATTACGCCAGACAAATGCGTGAGCTGTTAGGAAAGTTTCATAAAGACTTCAGTTATTACGAATATCCGGGTGGTTCACACTGGTTCGGGAATGAGAGTGTGGATTGGAAACCGATCTTCGATTATTTCAAGTGGCACACCATCCCCGCAGACAGTGCAATGAACTTGGTTGATTTCTCAACCGCGAGCACGTCAATATCATCACAATTTCATTGGGTGTCGGTACTGCAGCAACAGCAGTCGTATAAATATAGTCGCATACAGCTGAAACGTGATAAGAAGAAAGGCAGCATTACGGGAACAACGGATAATATAGCAGCCCTTTCATTTTCCCTGAAAGACTTCGCTCCGAATACAACAGTGCAAATAACATTGGACAAACTGGATCCTGTCAAGTATACTGTTAAATCGACCGATGATATCGTTTATCTGTATAAGGACACCCATTGGAAAGTAGGGCAGAAGCCTTTAGCAAAACAGAAGGGTATAAATCGCAATGGTTCGTTTAAAGAGGCCTTCAACTACAGAATGGTGTTTGTATATAGTACAGCCGGCACGAAAGCGGAAAACGAATGGTCTTACAATAAAGCACGTTACGATGCAGAAGTATGGTACTATCGTGGAAACGGAGCCGTTGATATTATAGCAGATAAAGAATTTACACCGGGCGCATACCGCGACCGTGGTGTGATCATCTACGGTAATGCAACAACCAACACCGCCTGGAAGAAAGTATTGGCAGATTGTCCAATCAACGTTCAGCGCGGAAGTATAAAAGTAGGAGCGAAGACTTATACCGGCGACAACCTCGCTGCGTATTTCACGTGGCCGCGTGCAGACAGTGATATAGCATCCGTTGGTGTGATCACCGGAACAGGCTTACCAGGACTCCAGGCTACGGAAGCAAATCAATACTTTGCTGCCGGCAGCGGTTTCCCTGATTACCTCATCTTTACAGCCGACATGCTAAAAGACGGAGCCAAAGCCATTAAACTCACCGGCTTCTACGGCAATGACTGGACCCTCGAAAAAGGACAACAGGTAGGAAACTAATTCCTGTCATATATATACACGCGCGCTCGAAGTAACGTTAACCAACGTCATCTCGAGCGTGCTGCTTTTGCTATAGGACACACTTTTCCCGCGAGAACCCCAAGGCCCAAACACTCCCTCCGCGTGACGCTCAAACCCGTTGCCCAAGCGACCAACGTCACAATACAACGTCATTTCGAGCGTGCCACTTTCCCTATGAAATACACTTCTCCCGCGAGAAACCCCGAGGCCAAAACACTTCCTCCATCTGGTGCCCGTCTCTTAAACTTTTAACCACAAAGTACTTTTAATCACAACCAAAATCAAACAACTCCGTACAAGGCTATAAGTAAACTTTGAATACCAAAGTACTTTTTAAACCACAAAACCAAACTATGGAAACCCTGCAGGAGCCTTACGTGCGAACAAACCATGCGTACAACACCACAAAACAACGGCCGCAAATACTTGCTTATACAATCGGCTATGCCTTACTGGCGTTGTCCTTTACACTATATGTTCTTTTCACGGTTCTGGCGCTTGACGATGGAGAAACATTTACTTCGTTTATCGTTCATTATATGCTGGCGTTTTTCTATACCGCGATACTCATTGCAGACGGTGCCTATGGTATCCGGAAAAGCTGGCGCAAAGCTAATATTCACAAAACTATAATCCTGCTTAACCTTTTCCTGATCAGTGCCTACTCGCTCAACCGAAACATTGTAGTATTCCAAGATTCAACGGACTGGCTATGTATATACCTTATCATCACTTGCCTGATTACACTCAGCTACCGCTTCTATCACAAACTGCCGGCATGGATTAACAGGCTTCAGCATATTATCCTCGGCAGTGCCATCGTGCTCTATCTATATCTTGCGCTGTATGTAGTCCACGCATATGCCATTGGTACCATCGGCATATTACTGTTTGGAATTGGTATGCATATCTATGTCCCTGCAACGCTGTTGACCGCTTGCATCTTTCTGCTGATATATACGTGCGAAAAAAACAGATCTTTATACTACCCGGTAATCGTAGGCGCTTTGGCCACCATAGCGTATGCCTCGAGTTTTACTATTGAGTGGAGTAACCGTACAGAAAAGATCGATCGCATCGCCAATCAATCGGTTATGTATAACAACATCGAGTTACCGGCATGGGTAGCCATTGCACAATCTGTTAAGAACGACTGGATAACAGAGCGCATGCTCAAATCAGATCTTGTATATTCAACTCCCGCGCTGTGGGGCGATTGGGACCTTATGCCCGGCCAGGTTAACTGGAGCGAAACAAAAAAACATGATCCGCTGGTATATATAGCCAGCCGGTTCGCCAAGAATTCCCTATCACAGGAAGATCGCGTAAAAATTCTGCAGGCACTTGGTAATGGACGACACCAGGCACAAGAACGTCTGTGGTCGGGTGACAATCTCTCAACTTCGTATGTCCTGTCAGATGTTGATATATATACAGGTCTTCGTATTGCCTTTACAGAAAAGTATATCAACATACGAAACAATGCAACACCCAATCGCTGGTGGGGCGATACGGAGGAAGCGATCTATACCTTTCAATTACCGGAAGGATCTGTGGTAACATCGCTTTCGCTTTGGATTAACGGGAAAGAAGAGAAAGGTATACTTACTTCAAAACAGAAAGCAACCGAGGCGTATAAGACAATTGTAGGAGTAGAGGCCCGCGACCCATCCGTGATCCATTGGCAGGAAGGTAATACGGTTTCTGTACGCGTGTTCCCGTGTAACCGGGATGAAGAGCGCAAAGTAAAGATCGGCATCACTTCACCACTGACCGAAACCAATGGTAAAGTATACTATAACAATATAACCTTTCGCGGTCCGAATGCGTCAGATGCAACCGAAACCACGCGTGTGCGGTTCATTGGATCACACGAAGGCATTGAATTACCAGACGGTTTTACAGTCGACAAGAACGGAGACTATATTTCCGAACATCGTTACGATCCTGATTTTTCATTGTCCTTTAAAGCACTTCCGCTCCCTGAAAATCACTTTACCTTCAACGGGTATACGTACTCACTGGCCAAGCACCAGCCACGGTTGGAGCTGGTCACGCTGAATACACTATATCTTGATATCAACAAGACCTGGAGTCGCGAGGAGATTGAAGCGGTATCAAAGCTTATTCAACGCTACAAAGTATATACCTATACCGGTCAGGAAATGATACAACTTACGGATGCCAACTGGAAGACTGTTACCGATGCATTACAAGAGCAAAACTTCTCGTTGTTCCCGTTTCATATTGTTAAAAACTATAAGACATCGCTTGTGATTACCAAAGGCGAAGAACTGTCTCCGCATTTAAAAGACTTCAAGGAAAGTATATTTGCCGAAAGCGTTCGTAAGCTCTTTGCTTCGGGGAAGAAGGTACGCGTGTTCAATGTAGGAAAGAGTACATCTACATACGTCAATACATTTCGTGAGCTTCGTGGACTTGTCTTTGCGGATGGGACAATGGCTGAACTCCTCGATCATCTCGCAGACCAGACTTTTCCGCTAACCGAAGAATCCGAAGAGAGTATCGTGTTGCATGCAGCGGATATGACGATCACTAAAGTTAAAGCCGAAAAATCTGTTGAGAACAATGCACCTGATCACCTCGCGCGATTGTATGCCTATAATAATATCATGCGAAAAGTCGGTACACACTATTTTAACGATGACTATATAAACGAATCACTGGTAGATGAAGCCGCCACAGCGTATGTAGTATCACCGGTATCGAGTCTCATTGTACTGGAAACGCAAAAGGACTATGACCGCTTCGGCATTGCCGACAAAGAAGACAGTTTAAAGAACGCCTCTAAAGATTCATCGGGTGCTGTGCCTGAACCGCATGAATGGGCGTTGATCATCCTGTTCGCATTCTTTGTAATATATACTATACGTCAGTCCAGACTAAGCTGGTAACAAATGAGTGTACTGATAGCATACTGGCGGATCATTATGGTCTTGGGCCGTGAGCTGAGTTGGCTGATCGGCTGGGCTGGACTGGCAATAGCGGGAGGAGCTATTGCCTTTCCTCCCGAATTTCTCGCAGGGAGCAATGTGCTGATTGGATTCTGTCTCTTCCCGTTTGTACTGATCGTCAGCGGAAGACAACGGATAAACTATATATACCTGGCCGTTGTGTTTCTCCTCGGTATCGTAGCCTATAGCTATGCGGTGCGTACGTTTTACTTTCTGGCCTTGTTCTTTTTTATCCTGTTTCTGCTGGAGTTGCAATGGGGACAACTTGACCGACTGGTGTTATTCCTGCTTTTGTTTATGTCGCCCTTCATTCAGCAGATCATTGTTATCCTGGGGTTCCCGATTCGTTTACAACTGAGTGCCTGGGCGGGATACCTGCTTGAGCAGGTTGGTATGAATATACAGGTCGAGGGAAATGTAATGATCCTGAATGGTACTGCGTTCAGTGTCGACCAGGCGTGCATCGGGTTGAACATGCTGGCAACATCGTTGTTAATGGGAGTGTTCCTGCTCGCGCATCAATATCGTACACGCAAATTGTCGCTTTCATTTTTACACTTGCTCATATTCTTCTTCATTGTATTTATACTGAATATAGGCAGCAATCTCCTGCGCATTATGATACTGGTATTATTTCGGATCGGACCTGAACATGCTTTACACGAATGGATTGGTATAATTTGCATGCTCGTCTATATCGTAGTGCCGCTATATTTCACGGGCAAGCGGATCGTAGGCAAGTTTGGAAAGCCGCTCAAGCGCGATGAAGCAGATTCACCGGTGAGAATTACATTGCGGGGAAAAATTGCACTCACCGTCATTAGCATTCTGATAGTGATCGGCGGCATCGGTATACGGCATAGCCGATCCACTGTAACATTACCGCATATACATTTTCACCGGGAAGGTTTTGAGACAACACTACTCGAAGGTGGTGTCACCAAGGTATATAACAAAAACCTGTTGCTATACTTCAAGACTATTCCCGAGTTCTTTTCAGCGGAACATACACCGCTATTTTGCTGGAGAGGTACGGGCTATACATTCGGCAAAATTGAAAAGACAACCGTACAGGGACATGAAATCTATATCGGTCGCTTGCAAAAGACCGACAGCTACCTCTACACGGCATGGTGGTATAGCAATGGTACGTTGCACACAGTAGACCAGGTAACGTGGCGTCTGCACATGTTGACGGGCAAACCTCGCTTCGTGCTGGTAAACGTTACGGCCAGTTCAGAAGATGTACTGCTGCAAGAATTGAATACGCTATTAAACCGGGAGAATCTATTTGTTAATCCGTAATTACAATGCAAGTTTCTGAATCCGAACACCTGAAAAAACGAATACGCCTGCTGATCAGGATATTTATAGGAGCACTGGTATTCAGTGGTCTCACGGCCTTTCCAATCGAGTGGGAATTGCGTATAGCCCACACGTGGATACAACAATGTGCCTGCGACAATGACGTAACGCGTTGGATCGAACGAGTCTATACGGGCGTTACAGCTACCAACGCCA
>CBIHOZ010000069.1:0-33146 GCA_966211525.1 uncultured Chitinophaga sp.
AGTCCCATCAGGAAATAAGGAAGTGGGTGCCAGCGGTAACGCGCGCGCAGGTAGTGAAACTGGAATTCGGCCCGGTCGAATTTGAAATTATACAGATCATTCAGTGCCTGCGTGCACTCCAGTTGAACGGCCACACTGGAAAGCAAAATGATCGTAGTATCTTTTCGGGTTGTGAGTTGTGCTTTTGCGTTGAAACTTGCTACTAATAGAAAGGCAATTATCAAAAGTCCAACAAACACCGAACCTTTATACATTTGAAACGCTGAACGCTTTACCATTTATTTAGTTTAAACTTTACCAAAGTCTGCGGCCTGAGGCCGAAGATTTGAATCCCGACTTTCCATGACCACATTCCCGGAACCCGAAACTAAATCATTCTTCGCTACCGACAAAAGATTGTTATTCATTCTGTTGTGTCTGATAACACTCCTGTTGCTCTACATCAAAATCGCCTTTATCGAAAACGAAACTGCGGCTTTTGAGTTTCTGCAGGATCGTCCGGAAGGAATGATTTTGAAGATCATTGCCGGTCTGAAGCTGTTTTCGATCCCAATCATCTACCTGTGGAAATTCACGGTGATCGCGTTTGTGATCTGGGTGGGCTGCTTCATGTTTGGCTACCGGGTAACCTATACGCAATGTTGGGGAGTGGTAATCGGAGCAGAGTATATTTTTCTTATTCCGGAGATTTTAAAGATCATGTGGTTTATGGTGATTGAGACAGATCCCAGTTACAACGACATCGGTGCTTTTTATCCGTTATCGTTCATGCATTTTTTTGACTACTACTCAATCGACAAACGGTGGGCCTACCCACTGCGCGCATTGAATGTCTTTGAAGTAATCTACTGGTACATGCTCGTAATCGGCATTAATCACTACGCCCGCAAAGACCAGCGGTATGTATGGATCATCGTGTCGTGCTCCTATATATTGTTGTTCTTTTTGTGGTTGTTGTTTTATGTGATGGTGTATGATTGAGAGGAGACGGAAACTGGCGGGGTGCTCTTCATTGATTCCAATTGTTGAAGGTAAAGTGCGTTTTATAGAGTCCGAAAGACGGGAAGTCCGGAAGACGGAAAGACGAGGTATATATACTCAACGGATTTGTTCGCTTGCGCATACGGGTATCCAAAGGTAGCAACGCTATAAAATCTTATTTCTCAATTTCCCGTCTTCGGGATTTATAACTTTTTCACTTTCGGACTTCCCGTCTTTCCGACTTCCGGACTTTCCGACTTCGGTCTTCCGCACTCTCTGACTTTCCTAAAAAAATTCTCTCACTTCCTCACAAATCCGCTCCACCTGTTGTGATGTCATCCCCGGCCACAGTGGTAAGCTCAGGCATGTTTCTGCGATCTTCTCGGTTAGCGGAAAATCGCCTTTACGAAAATTCAGATACTCGTATGGCTTCTGCAGATGTGGCGGAACGGGATAGTGGATCATAGTTCCTATTCCATGTTCTGCAAGATGCACGCTAAGTTTATCACGGAACTTTGTTCGGATTACAAACAGATGGTATACATGATACGCCTCTTTATCGGAAAGTGGAAGCACTATATCGCCAACACCTTTTAATTGTTCAAGGTATAGCGTAGCAAGTTCCCTTCGCTGCTCGTTCCATACTTCGAGCTGTTTCAACTTGATTCGAAGTATAGCAGCCTGCATTTCATCCAACCGTGAATTCATCCCAAGATATAGTGCTATATTCTTTTCCTTAAGTCCGTAGTTTCTATACTGTTTTACGAAGGTGGCAAGTTGTTCGAGCGTTGTTGTAACAGCACCACCATCGCCTAATGCGCCCAGGTTTTTGGTGGGATAAAAACTGGTGGCATTGATCGTACCCCAACTTCCCGTTAAGGTCTTTAACCAGCGACTGCCTTGTGCCTGCGCATTGTCTTCAACAACAAAAAGTTTATGACGCTCCGCAAGGTCCAGTACCGATGTCATGTTACTGGCCTGCCCGTATAGATGTACCGGCAGAATAACTTTTGTACGGGGTGTAATGACCTCTTCAATTTTCGATGTATCGATGTTAAATGTACTCTCGTCCGGCTCTACCGGAACGATCGTAGCTCCTGTTCGGCTAACAGCTAGCCAGGTGGCCAGGTAGGTATGAGCCGGTACAATCACCTCGTCACCAGGCTTTACATCACAAGCCAACAAGCTCATGGTCAATGCGTCAAGTCCGTTGCCAACACCTATACAGAATTGTACACCATGCCATGCCGCGTATTCCTTTTCAAAGGCATCCACCTCTTCACCCAACACAAAAGCGCTTCGGTCGTAAACCTGTTGAACAGCCTGCTGCACAGCGGTCTTTATCAATGCATGTTGTGGCTCCAGCGATAAAAATGGTATAGGTTCTTTACTCATGCGATATGCCTATAGCTAAACTTTTCTGATTCAAAGATACACGTCTTCATTAACCGAAGCCGTTCTATAAATCTATTCCACGGAAAAAGTAAAAATTCCCTTATTTTCGGGCTTTTAATTACAGGTCATCATTTTCATACAACATGAATTTTCAGAAAACCAATAACATCACCGGCTGGATTGTTTTTGCCGTTGCTCTCATTACGTATTGGCTAACCATGGAGGAAACCGCCAGCTACTGGGATTGTGGTGAATTTATTTCGGTATCGTATAAATTACAGGTACCCCACCCACCCGGAGCTCCGTTCTTTCTTTTGCTCGGCCGCCTCTTCTCTTTCCTTGCTTTTGGTGATGTAACTAAAGTTGCCTACTGGATAAACTTCAGCAGTGTACTGGCCAGTGCCTTCACGGCATTGTTCCTCTTCTGGTCTATCGTTCTGGTTGGTCGCAAGCTTATGAAGATCAGAACAGAAGAAGAATTAACGTCTGACAAAACATGGGTACTGATGGGCGCTGGTCTTATCGGATCACTCGCGTATACCTTCACAGACTCTGCATGGTTCTCGGCTGTTGAAGCAGAGGTATATGCGATGTCTTCTTTCTTCACGGCCTTTGTTGTATGGGCTATGTTGAAGTGGGAGGTGATTGAAGACGAATCAAAAGCCAACCGATGGTTGTTGCTTATCTTCTATATGATGGGACTTTCCATTGGTGTTCACTTGTTGAACCTCGTTACGATCCCTGCATTGGCACTCATCTACTATTTCAAAAAATACAAGCCTACTACATGGGGCGTTATCGCGGCTATGCTGGTAAGTCTGTTGATCATCTTCTTCATCAACGATATAATTATACCGGGCTTGCCAACGCTGGCTGGTAAGTTTGAGATCTTCTTTATCAATAGTGTAGGACTTCCATTCGGTTCGGGTGCTATCATCTTTGCGCTGTTACTGTTTGCTGCATTGATCTGGGGAATTATATACACTCAAAAACAGCAGCAAGTGTTATTAAACACAGCATTGAATGCACTTGCCTTTGTACTGATTGGATACGCTTCATATGCGCTGGTGGTGATCCGTTCGAACGACAATCCTCCGATCGATGAGAATGACCCTTCGGATGTGATGAGCTTCGTTAGCTACCTGAAACGCGAGCAGTATGGAAGTCGCCCGTTGTTGTACGGTCCTTACTTTACAGCACAACCTATCGGTATAAAAGAAGGTGGTGTTAACTATAAAAAAGGAAAAGACAAGTATGAGGTTAAGGATCGCAAGTTCGAATATGAATATGAACCTGGTCAGCAAACTATATTGCCGCGTATCTATAGCAGTGATCCAGATCATGCGCAGATATACCGTGACAGATTAGGACTGCAGGAAGGACAAAAACCAACGTTCGCTGACAATATCAGTTTCATGGTGCAGCACCAGATCGGATGGATGTATGTACGTTACTTCTTCTTCAATTTTGCTGGCCGCGAAAGTGATATTCAAAATGCTGACTGGATGGGCCCGTCAAACTGGTTCGAAGAACTTCCTCCGATGCTTTCTGAAAACCGCGGACGGAATAACTTCTTTATGATTCCTTTTGTGCTCGGACTTGTGGGTATGTTCTATCAGTCGGTACACAACACACGTAACTTTGTAGTGGTAGCATTGCTCTTTATACTTACCGGTGTTGCCCTTGTTATATACCTGAACTCACCTCCTACCGAACCGCGTGAACGTGACTATATCTATACCGGTTCGTACTATGCATATTGCTTCTGGATAGGTTTTGCCGTGATTGCTATAGCGGAGACGCTCGGTAGATATTTAGGTAATCTGAAAACAGCAGGTATTGCTGCTACACTGATCGCATTGCCTGCACCGGTGCTCATGGCCCAGCAGGGATGGGACGATCATGATCGCGCGAATCGTTATTTCTCGGTTGACTCCGCTGTAAATTACCTGCAGTCGTGCGCGAAAGATGGTGTACTCTTTACGGGTGGTGATAACGATACCTTCCCGTTATGGTATGCACAGGATGTTGAAGGCGTACGTACCGATCTTCGTGTTATCGTATTGAGTTACTATAATACTGACTGGTATATCGAGCAAACTACACGCAGCGCGTACGAGTCGAAGCCGTTCCCGTATACATTGAGCCTCGCTAACTATCGTGACGATAAAACGCAATATATACCGTACTACAATGCCGGTATCAAACAGATGGATCTTGTTAAGTACCTGCAATTGCTGCGTGATAACAACAAGAGTCTTCTGAACCCTGAATATCGCGGTGAACGCTATATGCTTCCTACCAAAGACATTGTATTGAAAGTTGATGTTGACAAGGTAAAACAACTCGGCATCATTCCGGAGGGAATGGACAGCCTCGTAGTGCCTGAAATGCATTTGCGTGTGAAAGGAAATTCATTGGAGCGCAAAGATCTTGCTATGCTTGACCTGCTTGCTACTTCAAACTGGGAACGTCCGTTATATGTAAACAACACATCGCTGGCACAGTTTAATGTAGACCTGAGCCGTTATGTAGTACAGGAAGGAAACGCCTATCGCATCTTACCGATACTTAATCCGAAGCCTTTCAATCAATCAGAGCTGGTGAACACCAACGTGAGCTTCGAGAACATGACGAAGAAGTTCCAGTTCAGAAATGTTGATGATCCTTCGGTATACTATACACAGGACTACCGTAACTTTATTCTGAACCACCGCAGCAGTTTCAATTCTCTTGCTGAAGCGTTGATCAAAAAAGGTGACTCGGCTAAAGCGCGCGAAGTGTTGTTATTCAGTCTTGCAAAAATGCCGGACGCTTCTGTTCGTTATGACTATACATCTGCGCAGGCTGTAGGTTTACTCTTTGAAGTGGGCGAAAAAGAAAAAGCCATTGAAGTTGCCAATGCCATGTGGACACGTGCAGATGAATTGGCAGACTACTATATCAAGAAACGTGAATACGGTCGCGAGCTACAGATTAACATTGTTATACTGGGCGAGTTGCAAAATACATTGCATCGCTACGGTGAGGAAGAGCTGGCGAAGAAAATTGAAGATGCTTACTCGAAACACACAGCAGCATTTCAGTTAGACCGATCAAACTACTAAAACAAATCAAGAACCCTTCGGAAATCCCCGAAGGGTTTTTTAGTCGCCTCTTTCTAGCGGAACATCGCTAACTCTTTTTATTCCAGTTTCGTTTCCTGAACTTTACTGCCTGAAGAATTTCCCGTGCTGATTTGTGAAACAGATTGCAGCCATATTGTTGACACTCTACGCGCTTTCCATGCTCAGCTATGGATCGCTCGAGATGGCGCACGATCTGTTGCACTGGATGGCAGCGCATGATCACAGTGACCTGCATAACCACGACCATGATCATCATCACACATTTCACGATCATGAACATCATCATAATTCACACGATCATCACCATCTTTCTGAAAACGATTCGGCTGAGAGTACAGAGTTTCCGTCATTAATTCATTTCTTTCTTTACTGTCAGCAACAACCATCTTTCGCATTCGTAATTTCCTATACCGGTATGCTGGAAGCAAGTCATGCGTTTCCACTCCGGTATGCAGACAGCAATCCATCAACACCACCCCCTCGACTGGTATAGGTATATAACGGCTGGCATTTGGTGAATTCACCAGGTGATATGCATCCGTAAACTATACTGTCGGGTACACGTGTGGGCTTTGTCTTCAGGGTATTCCCGACAGGTATATGCTGTTTCCTTTTTTTATTATTTGATTATTGAACCAATGAAATATACTATACTTCATTTCGGTATGTTCTTGCTCGCCCTGAATATTGCAGTGGCGCAGGGAACGCTTACCGGAGTGATCACCAATTCTGAAAGTACACCACTGCCCGATGCCAATATTTATATACAGTCATTGCAGCGTGGTACGTCCGCCGATAAACTGGGTCGTTTCCAGTTCAGAAATATACCGGCTGGAGATTATGCGGTAACGATATCCAATGTAGGCTATACTTCCGTGAATCAACCGATAACAATTAAAGACGGACAAACAGCAACGCTCTCTGCTGCCTTAACAACCGGAGGTTTGCTTTTATCCGATGTAGTGATTACCGGGCAGCCGGATCATGAAGCCAACACGATTTCGCAGGTTGATATTAAGCTAAGACCGGTTAACACATCGCAGGATATACTTCGCATGATCCCAGGACTATTTATCGCTCAACATGCCGGTGGCGGTAAAGCCGAACAAATATTTTTACGCGGCTTCGATATTGACCACGGCACCGATATAAACCTGGAAGTAGATGGTTTGCCGGTAAATATGGTATCGCATGCTCATGGACAAGGTTACTCCGATCTTCACTTTCTTATACCGGAACTTGTTGATCATGTCGATTTTAACAAAGGACCATACTATGCTGACAAGGGTAACCTGACAACTGGGGGCTATGCATCGTTCCTCACGCGCAATTCACTTGAACAGAACATGGTAAAGATTGAAGGCGGAAGATTTGGAACCTTGCGAAATGTAAATGCGATCAACCTCCTGAAACGGAACGAAGGTAACAAGCGCGAAAACCTGTATATAGCTTCAGAGTTTTTCAGAACAGACGGGTACTTTCAGTATAACCAATACTTCAACCGGATTAACCTGATGACGAAGTACAACACTACGATAAATGATAACCAGACGCTTACTATAGGTATTTCTACATTTACCAGTAGCTGGGACGCATCGGGACAAGTACCTGAACGCGCTGTTGAAAGCGGAGCTATATCGCGCTTTGGTTCCATCGATCCGACCGAGGGTGGTGAAACGTCACGCACCAACGCCTGGGTAAAACACACGGCTGCGCAAGACGATGGCGGTATATTTGAGAACCAATTATACTACACCAAATATGATTTCAAACTTATCTCGAATTTTACATTCTTTCTGAACGATCCGATTAACGGTGATCAGATTACACAAAGTGAGTCGCGAAATATATATGGTTATCATGGTAATTATCACCGTGAATCATCATTGGGACAGAAAACACTGCTTAGTAAAATAGGTGCGGGATTCCGGTATGATGATGTGAATGATATACATTTATACCATACCCGTTCGCGCAAGCAATTCATCAATGATGTGGCACGTGGTGATATTGATGAGACAAATCTATTTGCCTATGTAAATGAGACGCTTTACCTGTCGCATAAACTCTCGTTAAACGCTGCTGTGCGACTCGATCATTTTACATTCAATTACGTAGATGCCCTCACTGCTGATTACAAAAAGCAAAGCATAAGCAAAGCTGCTGTATCGCCCAAGTTCAACATTAGTTATAACGCTACACCGAATCTGAATCTGTTCATTAAAAGCGGTATAGGGTTTCATTCCAACGATACACGCGTAGTGGTTGCCGAAAGTGGTGAGGACATTCTGCCAAAAGCTTATGGTATAGATATAGGAGGTACCTGGAAGCTGGGCAATTCTATAATTGTAAACGCTGCCTTATGGACACTTGATCTCGACCAGGAGTTTGTATATGTCGGAGACGAAGGCATTGTAGAACCCAGCGGTAAAACGTCACGCAAAGGTATAGATGTATCTATTCGTTACCAGGTAGCACCATGGCTATATTTCGATACGGATGTCAACCTGACTGATCCGAAAGCAAAAGGCGAACCGGAAGGACAAGACTATATACCACTGGCCCCTACTTTTACCAGTATTGGCGGACTTACTTTCCGCATGAAGAACGGCTTAAATGGTAGCTTGCGTTATCGTTATATGGGCGATCGGGCTGCAAACGAAGATAACTCTGTAGTAGCCGATGGATATTTTTTGGCAGATGCTGTCGTAAAATATACCCAACCACGCTTTGAGTTAAGCTTTACTGCCGAGAATATATTTAACACCGAGTGGAAAGAAGCGCAATTCGATACAGAGTCGCGGCTGTTTAACGAAACAGACCCTGTTTCTGAAATACACTTTACACCCGGTACGCCTTTCTTCTTTAAGGCAGGCGTTTCAGTATTCTTCTGATGAGTATATAATTCAACCCGCTGCAAAACAAAGAAGCCCCGTTACTCGCGGGGCTTCTTCTATTTAAGAATAAATATATACTATATATGGATCACTTCACCGTAAGCAGCAGCAGCGGCTTCCATAATCGCTTCACTCATGGTAGGGTGAGGGTGAACAGATTTAATGATCTCGTGTCCGGTTGTTTCCAGCTTACGCGCAGCTACAACTTCTGCGATCATCTCGGTTACGTTAGCACCAATGAAGTGAGCACCTAACCATTCGCCGTATTTAGCATCGAAAATTACTTTCACAAAACCATCCGTTGCTCCGGCAGCTTTTGCTTTACCAGAAGCGCTGAATGGGAATTTACCGACTTTGATTTCGTAACCTGCTTTCTTCGCAGCTTCTTCGGTATAACCAACAGAAGCAATTTCCGGAGAGCAATAGGTACAGCCTGGTATATTGTTATAGTTGAGCGGTTCCGGATTCTGACCGGCAATTTTCTCAACGCAAATTATACCTTCAGCAGATGCTACGTGAGCAAGCGCCTGTCCTTTTACAATATCACCAATCGCATATACATTCGGAACATTGGTTCTGTAGAAATCATCTACGATAACTTTTCCTTTGTCAGTTTTTACACCAACTTCCTCGAGGCCTATACCTTCCAGATTGGTTGCAACACCAACAGCCGAGAGAACAACATCAGCTTCAAGTTTGATCTCGCCATCCGGAGTCTTCACGGTAGCAACACATCCTTTACCAGCTGTATCTACTTTTGTTACTTCTGAATTAACATAGATCTTCATACCATTCTTCTTGAAGATCTTATCGAGTGTTTTTGATACTTCTTCATCTTCTACCGGTACAATGCGCGGCAGGAATTCAACGATGGTAACTTCCGTACCGAGCGTGCTATAGAAGTATGCGAACTCGACCCCGATAGCACCTGAGCCTACTACCAGTAATTTTTTAGGTTGCTCCTTCAGCACCATAGCCTCACGATAACCGATGATCTTTTTACCATCGATCTTCATACTAGGCAATTCGCGAGAGCGTCCACCTGTTGCCAGTATAGTATGTTTAGCCTCATAATCTGTTTTTTTACCGGCAGCATCTGTTACTTCTACTTTGCCACCTTTTTTCAGTTTACCGAAGCCTTCGATCAGGTCGATCTTATTCTTTTTGAAAAGAAACTGAACGCCTTTGCTATTGCTGGCCGCTACATCACGGCTACGTTTTACAATACCATCAAAATCAGCTTTGAAGTCTTTTACGTCTACGCCATAATCTTTTGCATGCTTGATATATTCAAACACATTGGCACTTTTTAACAGTGCTTTGGTTGGGATACAGCCCCAGTTCAGACAGATACCTCCAATTTCAGCTTTTTCTACCACACCCACTTTCATTCCCAGCTGAGATGCCCGAATGGCAGCTACATATCCGCCAGGACCACTTCCGATTACGATCAGATCATATTTTGACATAGCATAGTATTTAAAATTCGCTGCCAAAGATAATGGCTGACGCTACATTTACATACACGTTTAAAAAAGGATTGCTATTTTTGACCGCTTAACGGACCGGGCTGAAGGCCCGGAAGCGTAAACCTTGAATTTTTAAACATGAAACTTTTACAGGGAAAAACCGCCCTCGTTACCGGGGCTTCGAAAGGTATCGGAAGATCAATCGCTCTCAAATATGCCGAACAAGGTGCTAATGTTGCCTTTACATATTTATCCAGCGTTGAACAAGGACAAGCTCTGGAGGCTGAACTTGCTGCAAAAGGTATAAAAGCAAAAGGTTACAGGTCTGACGCTTCTGATTATGCACAGGCTGAAAAACTTGTAAACGATGTTATTGCAGACTTTGGCTCGCTGGATATACTGGTAAACAATGCCGGTATTACGCAGGATACTTTATTGCTCCGCATGACCGAAGAAATGTGGGACAAGGTTATCAACGTTAACCTGAAATCGTGCTTCAACACGGTGAAGGCTGCTACAAAACAAATGATGAAACAGAAGAGCGGCTCTATTATTAATATGACTTCGGTTGTAGGTATAAAAGGTAATGCCGGTCAGGGCAACTATGCTGCTTCGAAAGCAGGTATCATTGGCTTTACAAAGTCTGTTGCGCTTGAGTTAGGTTCACGCGGAATCCGTTCCAATGCTATAGCTCCGGGCTTCATCGAAACCGAAATGACGGCCGTGCTCGATCCGAAAACAGTTCAATCGTGGCGCGATGCTATACCACTGAAACGCGGTGGCAAACCTGAAGATGTAGCCGATGCATGTGTATTCTTAGGATCAGACATGTCAACCTATATTTCAGGACAGGTGTTGCAGGTTGATGGAGGCATGCTGACTTAAATAGTTGCTAGCTGCTAGTTGCTGGCTGCTAGAAGTGTGGGGAGTGGGCTGGTGTGTGAGTAGGTAGCTGGATATTTAGCGCATCAAGCGATCGCAAGTAATATAGAAATAGGTATATAGTTCTAAGCTTATAGAACTGTATACCTATATTTTTTATAGCGACAAATTGTGCTCAAGCAAGTAAACTCTCCCCTATACGCGCGCCCTCCTGCAACCAGAAGCCAGCAGCCAGCAGCTTGCAGCTTGCATTTCCTCTCGCAGCTCACGGCTCAAAGCTCGCAGCTCTTCCTCTCAAGTCGCCCACGCCTTGCCCACGTCCGCTACAGGTACGCAGCCTTTATACGGCCCCGGGGCTTGGTTGTATTGCAGGACTTGTGTAGCTCCTGCCTGACTAGTGAAGAAACCGAGTAGTGTCAATTCTTTCATCTCAAGTATAAAAGGTTTACCGCCACCGCTTCCGGCTCTCCACCATCCTATAGAACCATCACCGGATGATTTTGAAAGTGCATCTTCATGATGTTTTTTTACCAGTGCTATTTTTTCATCAGCACTACACGTTGCAAAAGGTTCGCCGTAGGTCTTCTTCGCTTCTTCTTCAAAATCAGTAAGGCCTTTGGTAAATCTGTCTTTATCAGCCTGCGGATATACTTCTTTTAGTATACCATCGATGAAGGCAGGTACCCCGGCATCTTTTGCACCAGGTGTATCAGTTTTTGGCACGAGTACTTCAGCAAGTTCCGCTATCAGCAATGCCTGCTCGGCTGTGAAGAACTGTGGTGTATAGTTTAGTTCAGGAGCGGCCTTGCAACCATTCAGCATACCAATCAATGCAGGTCCGGTTACGGCATAGCCCAAAGCGAGGGCGGTGCGTTGTAATGCTTCACGTCTGTTCATAGCATTTATATTTTAGAATACCGATATACAGTATATATAGTCGTGTTATTTGAGATTTCCTTTTTTTAATTCGTT
Organism: uncultured Chitinophaga sp.; assembly: GCA_966211525.1. Classification (GTDB taxonomy): domain Bacteria; phylum Bacteroidota; class Bacteroidia; order Cytophagales; family Cyclobacteriaceae; genus Ohtaekwangia. The sequence continues at coordinate 11,725 of CBIHOZ010000069.1, forward strand.
CACAGCATAGTCTGTTGCGCGAGCGGTGAGCGCCATATAGGTTAATGAAGGGTTCTGACACGCAGAGGACGTCATACACGCACCATCCGTCACAAAAACATTCGGAGCATCGTGCACCTGGTTCCATTTGTTCAGTACTGATGTCTTAGGATCTTTACCCATACGTGCTGTACCCATTTCGTGAATACCGAGTCCCATGTTATCGGCTACATCATACGTTCGTACATTTTTGAAACCGGCACCTTCAAGCATTTCAGCAGCAGAGTCTTTCATGTCTTTGCGCATAGCTTTCTCGTTCTCCTTCCATTCAGCATCGATGTTGAGGGTTGGTAAACCATATTTATCTTTCTTGTCGGAGTTAATGGTCACCTTGTTTTCATAGTATGGCAGACACTCACCGAAACCTGTTATTCCTATTTTCCACGGACCCGGATTCATCAATGAATTTTTCAGGTCAGCTCCGAACGCCATCTCGGCAACACCGCGAGCCCAGTTCTCGCGACTTGCCCCTCCCTGGTATCCGAAACCGCGGATATAGTCTGTGCGCTTGTCATTGCCTATATTTCTAAAGCGTGGTATATATATACCATTCGGTCTTCTGCCGATATAGTATTTATCTTCAAAACCTTCTACATCGGCTTCAGCACCGGTTCGGTATTGATGATCCATCAGGTAATGGCCCAGATGGCCGCTATTATTACCAAGTCCTTGCGGATGATTTTTCGAAATCGAGTTTAGCAGAACAAATGTGCTTCCCAATGTAGACGCGTTCAGGAATATAATTTTTGCAAAGAACTCAATCTCTTCTTTTGTATTAGCGTCAAGTACACGAACACCTATAGCCTTACGCTTCTGTTCATCGTAAATTACGGAGTGAACAATAGAATGTGGGCGCAACGTCATGTTACCCGTCTTCATTGCGGCCGGCAATGTAGAGGCATTGCTGCTGAAGTATGCACCATACGGACAACCACGATCGCACATGTTACGCGACTGACAAACACCACGCGAAGGATCGTGCGGCAGCGGAGCCGTTAAATGTGCCACGCGACCTATAGTAAGTTTTCTTCCGAACTTCTCGGATAGCTTGTCACGAAAAACTTCCTCAACACAATTCAATTCCATCGGCGGAAGAAATTTACCATCCGGCAAATGCGGTATACCTTCTGTCTGTCCACTGACACCTATATATGATTCCACATAGTCGTACCACGGAGCAAGATCCTTATAGCGTATAGGCCAATCTATACCGACACCTTCTTTAGCATTGGCTTCAAAATCAAGATCAGACAGCCTGTAGGTTTGTTTACCCCACATCAGCGAACGTCCACCTGCATGATAGCCGCGAATCCAGTCGAATGGTTTTACTTCAGTATAGGGGTTTTCAAGATCGTTTACCCACCAGTGCTTGTTGGCCTGGTTTACCCAATACGTACGTGATTGCACGGGGTAAAATTTTAATTCTTCTTCAGTAAGTTTATTGCCGTGCGGTAATTGCCATGGATCTTTCGTCATGGTAGGATAATCAACCTGGTGCTTTACATCCCGGCCGAGTTCCAGTACAAGCGTCTTCAGTCCTTTCTCTGTCAGCTCTTTTGCCGCCCATCCTCCGCTTATACCTGTACCTACAACAATAGCATCATACGTATTTTGTTTTTGTGCATCAATATTCAGGTTCATGTCTGGTAGAGTTTGAAGGATTTAATTTACGACTTAATATGAGGATGAAAAATTTAAACCGGTTTTTATGAGCAGCGGTATTTTATAACCAGATTCGTGTAATTTAATTTGTATACCGATTCGCAACCATAAAATTTATCGTTTCGAAACGCATTATGAAATAATACTGTGATCGTGTAGTTAATACATTACAGCGACTTACCATACGCAGACTCGAATAAAAAGCGGGAACATACCGAATATAACTATATATTTATTCATTGCCAGAACGATGCGCGAGCGTGTTATACTATGAAACAGACCGGGGCGGACGACAATAAAGTTGACGAAGCAAAAACATTATTGAAGCAGGCTTTTGATTGCAGGAGTTATGATCTGCACAAGAGCATCGCATTGGCACAGCGTGTCATCACGATCAGTGAAGAAGTTGACGACCCGGAACTCTCAGCGCTGGCTAAAAATCAGTTAGCGCTATACCTCATGATACGGGGTGACTATAATAAAGTGCTGAGTCTGGCGGAAGAAGCGCTTAAGTTTTTTGACACGCGCCAGAATATGAAAGGCATAGCAGATGCCAAGTATGCTATAGCGGGCGTTCACTACAAAACCGATAATTTTCATTTAGGATTAGTATACCTGCTGGATTGCCTTTTTATCTATCGCAACCTGGGCGATCACTATAATGAAGCACGCGTATTAAAATCGCTCGGCACTATATATGAATACCTGGACGACCAGGAGAATGCCATCAGTTCGTATTTGAGTTCGGTCGCTGCCGGGCGCCTCACCAACGATCCGAACCTCGAGTCAAATGCTTACAACCCGCTATCGGGTATATATTTAAAACGTGGCCTGCACGACCTCGCACTGGCTACCGTTGAAAAAAGCATTACCCTTAAGAAACAGACGAACGATATACGCGGGCTGGGTTACTCACTCTATGGTAGAGGTAAAGTATATATCAAACTCAAACGTTTTGATGAAGCGCTGGACGACCTGAATCAGGCACTCAAGATACATCTCGAAGCGAGCGATCAACTGGGTATAGCGATGACACACAACAAGCTGGGTGTGTTATTCTATGAACTTGGTAAAAATGATAAAGCCTGCGAGCACCTCATGCTCGCGCAACAGGTAGCCAACCAGTACAATATTCGTTTCGTACGCTATAAATCGCTTTACAATCTTCACCTGGTAGCACGAAGTGAAGGTAAATTAGAGGAGGCCATTCAATACCTCGATGAATATATTGTGATCAAAGAATCGCTTGTCGTATCGCATACCTATAATGCAGTAAAAAGTTATGAATCCATCGCAAAGGTAAAGTTCCTCGAGATGGAGGCAGAGATACAGCGCAGCAAAACGGAGATCATTGAAAAGAAGAATGCCGAACTCGACTCATTCTTCTACCGGGTGTCACACGATCTGAAAGGCCCTATATCTTCCCTGCTCGGGTTGAACAACCTGATGAAGCTTGAGATTAAAGACCAACATATATTAAAATATATCGACATGTATCAGTCGCAGATCGTGCGCATTGATAATATAGTGCTTGATCTCATCAACATTACGCGCATGAACCACATGGAGGTTAAGCGCACGAAAATAGATTTTGAGACACTGCTCAACGACTGCATTGCTACGTATCAGTTCCTCGAAAACTTCAAACATATCCGGTTTACCATTGAGGTTGAAACCAGTCTTGAATTTTACTCCGAATGGGCGATTGTAAATACTATTCTTCAGAATCTTATCGAGAATGCGATCAAATATTCCATGCCGGAGAAAGAGCCAGTAGTGCGTGTTGCGGTCTCACGCGATGACAAATTCCTGATGATTGTTGTAGAAGACAATGGTATAGGTATAGATCCGCGCCTGCAATCAAAAGTCTTTAATATGTTCTTCCGCGCAAACAATCACGTAGAGGGCACGGGGCTCGGCCTCTATATTTTAAAACGTGCCGTGGAGCGTTTGCAGGGTGAAGTGTCTTTCAAAAGCGAAGTGTACCAAGGCACCTCGTTCACGGTAAAATTGCCGTTTCAGAAGCCCTGACCGAATTTTCATCTGAATTACTAACAGTTGTACGCGACTTGCAGTAAAAAATTTTTTGTGCAAGTTCTTGGAAACAACTTTTGCAGACTCTACGTTTGTAATATCAAAGTCGAATAAGCACTTCTTGCTTGATCGATTTATAAAGAAGCGCGGAGAGACAGGCTCTAAGAAGCGCTAGCAACCACTCCCGATAATAAGGAAAAGGTGCTAAATCCTGACTCCGGTTTGGATGGTCTAAGCCGGGAAATATAAACCGATGAAAATGAAAAGCATCATTAACACCATCATTTCCGGGTCAGGCTTGCATAGCCTCCGTGCTTATCTTTCCGAAATTATTCATGCCATTAACAACTGCATGTGCAACGCATGTTGTTGTTGCGCGTGCTGTTGCTAATCTATAGCGCTCCGCTTTCAGCAACACACGAGTCTCACGATCTGCCAAGTGACAGGTATGATTACGGCTACGTATACTTCCCTATAGCAAAAAATCCTCTTTCAATAATTTCAGTCATTCACCCGAATAAAAAAATATAGTTATGTCAAGCTTACATTTTGAAACCCTCCAACTCCATGCCGGCCAGGAAATCGATCCTACAACCCGCTCACGTGCTGTACCTATTTATCAGACTACGTCCTATACCTTTAAGGACTCTGAACATGGCGCCAATCTTTTTGCACTAAAAGAATTTGGTAATATATATACCCGCATCATGAACCCGACAACCGATGTGTTTGAAAAACGCATCGCTGCATTGGAAGGTGGTGTAGCTGCACTCGCTACGGGCTCCGGGCAGGCAGCACAATTTTTAGCACTCAATAATATACTTCAGACTGGTGATAATTTTGTTTCTACTACCTTCCTGTATGGAGGTACATACAACCAGTTCAAGGTTGCTTTCAAACGTCTCGGTATAGAGGCCCGCTTTGCAGAAGGCGATAAACCGGAAGCGTTCGAAAAGCTGATCGACAAAAATACCAAGGCGCTATATCTTGAGACAATCGGTAACCCGGGCTTTAACATTCCTGATTTTGAAGCCATCGCTGCCGTTGCGAAAAAATATGATCTTCCGCTCATTGTTGACAATACATTTGGTGCCGCAGGATATTTATTCCGTCCGTTGGAACATGGCGCACATATAGTAGTACAGTCTGCAACGAAATGGATCGGTGGACATGGTACATCTATAGGCGGTGTCATTGTAGATGGCGGAAACTATAACTGGGGCAATGGTAAATTCCCGCAGTTCACAGAACCATCAGAAGGATATCATGGTCTTAAGTTCTGGGAAGTATTTGGTGAAGGAAATCCGCTCGGCTTACCAAATATAGCGTTCATCATTCGCGCACGCGTAGAAGGTCTTCGTGATTTCGGACCAGCACTCAGTCCATTCAATTCATTCCTGTTACTGCAAGGTATTGAGACACTGTCATTGCGCGTGCAACGCTCCGTTGATAATGCATTGGCGCTTGCACAGTGGCTTGAGCAACACGAGCTCGTGGAGAGTGTAAACTACCCGGGCTTACCAAGCAGTACCTATCACAAGCTTGCTAAAAAATATCTGCGTAACGGTTTTGGTGCTGTACTCTCTTTCACATTGAAAGGCACGAAGCAACACACCGCTAAATTTGTAGACAGTCTTAAACTGGTTAGTCACCTCGCCAATGTAGGCGATGCCAAAACACTCATCATTCAACCTTCTGCTACAACGCATCAGCAACTCAATGAAGAAGAACAGATCACAGCCGGAGTACTGCCTACCTTGCTGCGAATTTCTGCGGGCATTGAGCACATCGATGATATAAAAGCGGATTTGCAGCAGGCGTTTGCCAAAGTATATGAAGGAGAATTGATAGCGTAAGTAAAGTATAAATCCTAGTTAAAGTTAAGTATAAATGTATCCGTTCCCTCTCCCCGCCATAGGGAGAGGTGAAACGGGTGAAGCACCACCACCAATGGAAAAACACGATCACACCTTTCACTACAATCATCCGTTCGATCTTGAGTCGGGATCAACATTACCCGGCTTCCAGTTGAAATATACCACGCTTGGAAAACTCAACCACGAACGCTCTAACATTGTGTGGGTATGCCACGCATTAACGGGCAGTTCTGATTTTACCGATTGGTGGGGTGATCTGTTTCGCGAAGGAAGTGCTTTTGATCCGAAAGATCATTTTATCATTTGCGCAAATATACTGGGCGGATGCTACGGCTCTACCGGTCCGCTCTCTATCAACCCGGACAATGGCAAACCATTCTATCACACATTTCCTTTACTCACCAACCGCGATGTAGTTCGCGCGTTTGATCTGTTGAGACAGGAGCTTAAGATAGAAAAGATACATACACTGCTGGGAGGTTCACTCGGTGGCCAGCAGGTAGTGGAATGGGCCGTGCAGCAACCGGATGTATTCGATCATATAATTCCCATGGCTTGCAATGCATTTCATTCTCCGTGGGGTATAGCATTTAACGAAGCACAACGATTGGCAATTGAAGCTGATCCTACCTGGAAGGAAAGTGATGTGCGTGCCGGCTCCGAAGGACTGAAAGCTGCACGTGCTATCGGTATGATATCGTACCGGTACTATGAGACATTTAACCAGACACAAGTTGAGAAAGGCAACGATAAACTGGATGAGTTTCGTGCGGCTACCTATCAACGTTACCAGGGCCAAAAGCTGGTGAATCGCTTCAACGCGTTTACGTATTGGACACTTTCTAAAATTATGGACAACCATAATGTAGGGAGAAACCGTGTGGGTGTAAAAGAAGCCCTCCACACTATAAAAGCAAAAACATTAGTAGTCGCTATTGATACAGATATACTCTTCCCGGTGAGTGAGCAGAAATTCCTGGCAGAGAATATACCACATGCACAGTATGCTGAGCTGGTATCGCTCTATGGGCATGACGGATTTTTAGTAGAGTTCGAACAATTGGACACGATCATAAAGCAGTTCTATCAACAGAAAACATTAAGTCAGGTATTATCATGAGAAAAAAATTAAAGTTAGGTCTCTTCGGGTTTGGATGTGTAGGCCAGGGTCTGTATCACGTATTGCACGAAACGCATGGCGGTGTGCAGGCAGAGATCAAAAAGGTATGCGTAAAAAATAAGGACAAGCAGCGTCCTGTAAAGGAAGACTTTTTTACGTTCGACAAGGAAGAGATTCTGAATGATGCCGAGATTGATGTAGTGGTAGAACTGATCGATGACGCAAAGGCTGCTTATGAAATTGTGAAGACTGCCCTGCAGCGTGGCAAAGCAGTAGTAACGGCAAACAAGAAAATGCTGGCAGAGCACCTGGAAGAAATATATACCCTGCAACAGCAGACCGGGAAACCGGTACTGTATGAAGGTGCCGTATGCGGAAGTATACCAATTCTGCGTAACCTTGAAGAATACTACGACAACGATCTCCTCAACAGCATTGAAGGTATATTTAACGGATCAACCAACTATATACTTACCAAAGTATTTGAAGAAAAGAAAAGCTATGCCGATGCGTTGAAAAAAGCACAGGAGCTTGGCTTTGCCGAAAGTGATCCAAGCCTGGATGTGAAAGGTTACGATCCGAAGTATAAATTGGTAATCGCCATTGCCCATACATTCGGACTCTTCATTCAACCTGAAGAAGTAATCAATATAGGGATCGACAAAATTTCGGATCTCGACCTGAAGTTTGCCCGCGACAATAATTATACTATAAAACTGATTGCACGCTCTTTCCGGTTAGATAACAAAGTATATGGTTTTGTAGCGCCTCAGTTTATCGAAGCAACCAATCCGCTGGCGTCTGTTCGTAATGAGTATAATGCCGTGCAAGTGCAAGGTGCATTTGCAGAGAAGCAGCTCTTTATTGGAAAAGGAGCGGGAAGTTATCCGACCGGTTCGGCTGTACTATCAGATCTCTCTGCACTGTCATACGACTATGCTTATGAATATAAAAAGCTCCATCAGTCAGACCGCTTCGAATTTTCCAATGAGTTGATTGTGGAAGCATATATAAGCTTCGAAGCAGATGCAAAAATCTCCATCGCAGACTTTGAGGTATTCCAGTCCGGTTACGCTGCCAACGGGAAACAATACATGGTTGGACAAGTTAAACTTTCCAAACTGAAAGCATGGTCGCAAACACCGGGCATCGGTATAATACTGGCACCTGAAAGTAAATTCATTCCCGTTAAAACATCAGCTGCGAAGGAAGCATTGCTTGCATAAGTTTACCTGCTAAAACATTTTAAAAAGATTACAAAAATAGACCGTGTCAAAACGGTCTATTTTGTTTTTAGCTGGTTTTTTGATAACTATGATAGAACCAATTAACCCAAAGATTGAAAAGGCTGACAGCGATATTTTTTCTGCTGATTTTCCTGTTTAACACAGGAGGCTATTACCTTGCTTTTTGGGCTATCAAACAACACGCTAAAGAAAATTTGCTGGAGCGTTTAAATGCTTCGCAGTATAGCAAAGAAGAATCTGTTGTGTTTACTATTCCGTTTTCACTCCCCTACCCGGTATCCGATGGAAGTTACGAACGCGTACATGGTGATTTCGAATATGCAGGTGAATACTATAAACTCGTTAAACAAAAACTGGTAAACGATACGTTATTTATAGTCTGTGTAAAAGACAAAGAAACAAAACATATTGAAGAGACCTTATCGGATTACGCGCGTTCTGCAAACAATTTACCGATAGGAGCAAAACAGGCTTTCAATTTTCTTTCGAAGCTTTTTAAAGATTTCCATAGCGAGACAAAAATTACAATTGCCGTTATAGATTCCGTTGCTCTGAACAATATTGTTACGCTAAGTTCACCCGCCGTTACGCAACCCGATCATTCCATCGATACTCCTCCTCCGGAAGCATTTATGTCATAGAATCCTTTCGCATACATTGCTGCCAGCGATGTATCATCATGTATATATACACGTATATGTGCATGCCTTAATTCTATCGCATAACTACTAAACCGTATCTATGAAATTAAAACTATACTATCTTTCTATAGCGTTATCAGGCATATTGATTACAAACATCGAAGGGTTGGCACAAGGTTGTGTCGCTGTACGCAACATGTCGTCATGCTCCATGATCTTTGACAGTACCACCAGTAAATCATGGCAGTTCTCACTGAACTATCGTTACTTCAAATCTTTTCGTCATTTCACAGGAAGTGAAGAAGACAAAGAACGTGTAGAAGAGAATACAAATGTTATCAACCACGATAACTCGGTAATACTGGGCATTAACTACACCATCAATCGCAGATGGTCTGTATCGGTTGGTGTGCCCGTGGTATATATAGACCGTTCATCGCGTCCGCGCAATGCCAATGGACAGCGTGTGCCTGAACGACACTATACAACATCTAAAGGTCTGGGCGATATCCGCCTGATGGGATATTATGCTATTGTGCCTAACAATCCCACCGGTAGTTTACTGGCCGGTATAGGTGTTAAGCTGCCTACCGGTAATTACAAATATGAAGATGACGCCTATGTAAATGGAACCTATAGCAGACGGCCTGTTGACCAATCGATTCAACCGGGCGATGGCGGGCTGGGAGTTATTGTTGAAGTGGATTTCCTCCGCGAGGTCAGCCGGAATGTATATGTATATGCCAACGGTTCATACCTGTTCAATCCGAAGAACACAAACGGCACAAAGACTAACCGGAGCAACCCGTTTGAAGCAGAGATGTCAGTACCCGATCAATTGTTTGTGCGTGCCGGTGCCCGCTATATGATCAAGCAATTTCAACTGGGTATAGGCGGACGTGTGGAAGGTATACCTACACGCGATATCATCGGCAAGACAGACGGTTTCAGAAGACCAGGCTATATTGTATCGCTCGAGCCATCTGCATTGGTAAATCTCGGTAAACATGTTGTTGGTGTAAATGTACCAATAGCCCTGTATCGTAACCGTACTAAAAGTGTAGCCGATCAACGCCTGCAAGATCAGAATGGCGATGGCAACGATGTGCACGGTGATGCTGCCTTTGCTGACTGGCTGCTTTCTGTCACCTATGCATTCCGATTCTCGCAATAATATAGTACATATATATACTCTATCTAAAACGAATTATATAATCCAAACCACATCTATGAAACTAAAATTCTACTATCTGTCCTTAGCACTTATTGGAGTACTGCTCGCCAATACTGATGGCGCAGCACAGGGTTGCGTTGCTGTACGCAATATGTCGTCATGCGCACTGGAGTTTGACAGTACCGCCAGCAGCTCATGGCAATTCTCGCTGAACTACCGGTACTTCCGATCTTTCCGACACTTTCGCGGAACTCACGAGGAGAAGAATCGCGTTGAAGGCGGAACAGAAGTAATCAACAACGACAACTCTATATTGATGGGTGTATCCTATACTATCAATAGGCGCTGGAGCGTTAGTGCTACTATACCGTTGATATATATTGATCGCTCATCTCTTTATGAACATAAGGGTAACGGCAGCGGAGAGCGCTACCATACATCCTCACAAGGATTAGGCGATGTTCGTGTTACGGCTTACTATACTGTATTACCGCACAACCCCAAAACACAACTGTTGGTAGGGCTCGGTGTTAAGCTGCCAACCGGCAACTATAATTATAAAGATGAATTCCATAAAGCGGACGGTATACAAACATTACCTGTAGATCAATCTATACAGCCCGGCGATGGCGGTACCGGTATTATTACCGAGTTTGATTTCCTGCAGAAGCTCGGTCATAAGTTTGCGATCTACTCTACAGGAGTATATCTGTTCAATCCGCGTAACACAAACGGCACATTGAGAAGTCAAAACCTGACCGATGGTATACCGCTGTCCAATGAAATGTCGGTATGCGATCAATTTCAGGTTCGTCTCGGCGCTCGTTATTCAATAAGCAAATTCCAGGTTGCAGTGGGTGGTCGCTATGAAGGTATACCTTCTGAAGATATATTTGGTGATAGCGATGGTTTCCGCAGACCGGGTCGCATTCTTTCTGTTGAGCCTTCTGTCAACTATGTTACCGGCAAGCACTTCATTGGTGTAAACTTCCCGATAGCACTGGCCAGAAATCGCACGCAAAGTGTTATTGACAAGAAGCGCACAGAACTCAGCGGTAACTTTACACAAGGCGATGCTGCCTTCGCTGACTGGTTGCTGTCAGTCACCTATGCATTCCGGTTCGCGAAGTAAATTATAGCTATACCGCTACGCATAAAAAAAAGGAGAGCATCACAGCTCTCCTTTTTCATTTCGATTATATACTATATATTTTAGTTCAAACCAGGAACGGTTTTCTCAACGCGAAGTCCTACAGCCAGTATACCTTGTAGGGTATCCGTACGCATATATTGCTCGAACTTAACTTTGTATTTACCTGGCTTCTGAAACTGGTAGTTCGTTAACAGTAATAAGCGATGATCATATATATCACCGAGTCCGCTGGTACCAAGTGGCTTCCCCGATTTAGCTTCGAAGAGATAATCGTTGGTGAGACTCTTGTGCACTACATTACCAAGTGAATCCTGCAGGTAATATGTCATGAACAATCTCGACCATGGATACGAAACAGCATTCCGTACGTTTCCATATATAGTATACTTTGCATTGCTATCATCGATAACAAATTCGAATTCCGGTTTATTCGTTACAACCCAATACCCCTCTTCGAAGTCAGTATACTGTTCATAGATCCGGTTATCTTCACATCCTGTCGCAAGGATGGCGATGATGATTGCTATCCAGAAAAATCTCATGACGGCTGATTACCTGGCTTTGGTTTATTTGGATTTTGATTTTGGTTGCCACCTCGGTTATCGCGGTTCGGTCGGTTCTCGCGCGGTCCCTGGTTCGAGCGATGAGGTCTGTTTTCACGCGGCCCCTGTATATCGCCTTGCCCCTGATTCGGACGCTGGTGTTGTTGTTTACCTTCACGCTGCCCTTGTCCTTCGCCCTGATTAGAACGCGGCTGTTGTTTATCGCGCGGTCCCTGCAGATCGCCTTGTCCCTGATTCTGTCTTTGTTGTTGCTGACGATTCTCGCGATTGCCTTGATTACCCTGGTTACCACGGTTGGGCTGGGCGCCAGAATTCTGAGTTTGCTGATTCTGATTACCTTGTGAGCCGCCCTTACCTTTTTTCTTTTTGTTACGCGACTTGCTCTTGAAGCGCTTGTCCATTTGATCAAGATCGCTATTGAGTGGTCCGGTTGTTACCTTCTCTTCCACTATATCTATCTCGAGTGTAGCCGGACGCTTACCATCACGATTCATTTGAAGAATGTGATTAACGCGCTGTATATTTAACGGATACCAGGTATTCTCTTCCTTGAAACCAAACCACATGATCTTCCTGAATATATCCGTCTTCTGCAGAATAGCTTCGCCTTTCTCTGTAAGTAATGGCGCTTCTACTTTCGGTATATCTTCCAGTGCTTCCATGTAAGTCTCAAGCTCGTAGTTGAGACAACATTTCAATCTTCCGCACTGTCCTGAAAGTTTACTTGGATTGAGTGACAGGTTTTGATAACGTGCTGCACTCGTGGCTACGTTTTTAAATTCACTTAACCAGGTAGCGCAACACAGCTCACGACCGCATACACCTATACCTCCCAGTCGACCAGCCTCCTGTCGCAAACTGATCTGGCGCATTTCTACCCTGATCTTGAATTCGCCCGCGAGCAGTTTAATCAACTCACGAAAGTCAACACGATCATCGGCCGAGTAAAAGAATGTAGCCTTCATGTTATCAGCCTGATACTCGATGTCTGAAAGTTTCATTTCGAGTTTCAGATCGCGAATGATCTCACGCGTGCGATAAAGTGTCGGCATCTCGCGCTTCTTCACCTCCTCGAATTTCTCTAGGTCTTTCTGATGCGCGATCCGGTATATCTTTTTGATCTCACCATCGTTGGCTACTTTTTTCTTTTGCATCTGCAGACGCACGAGTTCGCCCTGAAGCGATATATAGCCTATATGATGACCGTTTGGCACTTCCACCACAACAGCATCGCCGGTAGTGAGTTGTAATTTATCCGTGTTACGGAAAAATTCTTTTCTGCCGTTTTTGAAACGTACCTCCGCTATATCGAATCGATCCTGCGTTGGCATGTCCATGTTGGACAGCCAATCGAATACATTCATCTTATTACAGCCACCAGTACCGCAGGCACCGTTGTTATTACAACCGGCTGTTTTTCCATTTTTATCTTTTACAGATCCGCATGAACATCCCATTTGTCTACACTTTATAGTTCAACAAATCCTGCCCTATATCTTTGCGGAAGTACAAGCCATCCCACTGTATCTGTTCGGCTGTAGCATACGCTTTTTCACGTGCTTCGTCCAGCGAGCTTCCTTTACCCGATATAGCGAGTACACGTCCTCCCTCTGTGACTACATTTTCCTGGTGCTGTTTTGTTCCTGCATGGAACACCAATGCTTTATCATGATTATGAAGTCCGCTGATCACCTTGCCTTTTTCATAGTCACCCGGATAACCGCCCGATACCAATGCAATGGTAACAGCATGCTGATCGTCAATATCAATGGTCTTACCAGCCAGTGAACCGTTTGCTGCAGCCACAAGTAATTCCAGGAAATCGCTTTTAATGCGAGGCATTACAGCTTGTGTTTCCGGATCGCCCATGCGCGCGTTGTATTCAATAACGTATGGCGTACCGCCAACATTCATCAATCCTACAAAGATGAATCCTTTATAATCGATGGCATCTTTCTTCAAACCTTCTATAGTAGGTTTTACTACTTCATCTTCTACGCGTTTCATAAAAGAATTTGTAGCAAACACTACCGGTGATACGGCTCCCATGCCTCCGGTGTTAGGACCTGTATCGCCTTCACCAATGCGTTTATAGTCTTTTGCTTCCGGTAAGATCACATAATCTTTACCGTCTGTCAGAACAAATACCGAGAGCTCTATACCATTTAAAAATTCTTCGATGAGCACCTTCGCACTCGCCTCTCCGAATTTCTTATTTACCAGCATTTCTTTAATTACAGCTTTGGCTTCGGCCTGGCTCAGACTAATAATAACACCTTTACCGGCAGCCAGTCCATCGGCCTTTAACACGATAGGAGGTTTGCAGGTAGCGATATAGTCAAACGCCTGATCGAGCTCCGCAACCTGAAAGGTTCTGGCCTTTGCTGTAGGTATATTATTGCGGATCATAAACTGCTTCGAGAAATCTTTACTTCCTTCGAGCTGGGCTCCTACTTTACCAGGACCAACCATCAGGATGTTTTTAAGCTTTGGATCAGCTTCAAAGAAATCGCGAATACCTTTTACTAGTGGTGCTTCGGGACCTACCACAACGAGGTCTATAGCGTTATCCAGGCAGAATTGCCCGAGCTTTAAAAAGTCTTCAGCAGCGATCGCCACATTTTCGGCAATCTGTGCCGTGCCCGGATTACCCGGTGCAACATAAAGTTTTCCGCACTGCGGGCTTTGCTTTATCTTCCAGGCAAGAGCATGCTCTCTGCCTCCGTTCCCTATAATGAGTATATTCATTGAGGTCAAAATCAAGTTGAATCCCAAAGATAGCCGCGAAATCGGTTAAATAAAACGCCCCTGAAGTCGTTAGCCGTTAATCGCTATAAGTTAACCGTTATTCGTGAACTTTGAGATGCTGTCTGTTGATCGATGTTTACTGAATAATTATGCTAGAAACAGCAGGCAGATATAGTCGCAACTATAGATTGAATATAACTTTATTGAAGGGTAGCCCCATACTCTCTCTCCTACACCCACGGATAACATGTAACGTATAACGATTAACGGCCCCACAAAAAAAAACGTGAATGAGAAAATCCCATTCACGTTTAACGTATACCTGATAACGACTAACGTCTCTCAGTTTGCATATTCTGACATGAACTTGATGCGCATCATTCGGATCTCTTCTTCCGAGTAGTCAGCGATGGAGTCATCGTTGAGTGCTGCTTCGAGACTATCTGTCTCTGCGTTCATAAAGTAATCATGTATATCTTCCTGTTTGTGCGGATCGAGAACCTGATCGATATAGTAGTTCAGGTTTAGCTTCGTTCCGGAGTAACAGATGTTTTCGATCTCAGTCAGCATATCTTCAAACGACAAGTTGATCGTTTCTGCTATCTCTTCCAGATCTACCTTGCGATCGATTTGCTGAATGATAAAGATCTTTGTTTTCGATTTGTTAACAGAAGCTTTTACAACTACATCGCTTGCTGTCTCAATATCATTCTCATCTACATAATTCTGAATAACTTCAAGAAATTCCTTTCCGAATTTATTCACTTTACCCATACCCACTCCGTTGACCTGCGCGAGATCATCTTTTGTAGTCGGATATGTTGTAGCCATCTCTTCCAGAGAAGGATCCTGGAAGATCACATACGGAGGAAGGTTCTTTTCCTTCGCGATTTTCCTGCGAAGCGTTTTGAGTATCTCAAACAGCTTTACATCATACGACTTCGTATTTACCGGAGTACGTGCTTCTGATTCTTCTTCTTCTTCAATCTCCGTAGTAAAGTCGTGATCGCGCGCAAGTTCGATGGAGTGTGGCTTCTTCAGGAAGTCTTCACCTTTCTTCGTAACTCGTAATGCACCGATGTTATCTATATCTTTCTCCAGGTATTGATAGATCAACGTCTGGCGGATAACCGATTTCCAGTAGTCAGCATCTTCTTCTGATCCGTTACCATATATAGCAAGGTCGAAGTGTCCGTAGCTTTTTACATATTCATCTTCAACACCACGAATAACATTCACGAGGTGATTGAGACCGAACCGCTCGTTGGTTTGCTTCACCGCCTGTATAACAAGCTTCACAGCATCCATACCTTCGAAGCGCTCACGCGGATGTACGCAGTTATCGCACATGCCGCAGTTCTCTTCTTTATACTCTTCACCAAAGTAATGCAGCAATTGTCTTCTGCGACATACCGGTGACTCCGCATAGTATTCCATTTCCTGCAAGAGTATACGTGCGTTCTCACGCTCCTGCACAGGTTTATCTTTATTGAACTTCTCCAGTTTGTTCAAGTCGTTGTGACTATAGAACATGAGACACAATCCTTCGAGACCATCGCGACCAGCGCGACCAGTTTCCTGGTAATATCCTTCCAGCGATTTAGGTACATCGTAGTGTACCACAAAGCGAACGTCTGGTTTATCTATACCCATACCGAACGCGATCGTTGCAACGATGATATCTACTTCTTCATTCAGGAAGTCATCCTGGTTTTTCATGCGTATATCCGGATCAAGACCCGCGTGATACGGTGCTGCTTTAAATCCGTTTACATTGAGTAACTGTGCTATCTCTTCAACTTTCTTACGGCTGAGACAGTATATAACACCGGATTTACCTTTGTGATCTTTCAGGAATTTGATGAGCTGCTTCTTCGTCTCTTTCTTCGGACGAACTTCGTAGTATAAATTTTTACGATTGAAAGAAGAGATGAATACATCGGCTTCTTCCATCTGCAGGTTCTTCTGTATATCGATCTGTACTTTAGGAGTAGCCGTTGCTGTGAGTGCTATCACTGGCATATCACCTAAGTTATGGATCATCGCTTTTATCCTTCTATACTCCGGACGGAAGTCATGGCCCCACTCCGATATACAGTGAGCTTCATCTATAGCAACGAATGAGACATTTACCTTCTTGAGGAATTCTATAGTCTCTTCTTTGTTCAGTGATTCAGGAGCAACGTAAAGTAATTTTACGTTACCGTTCATACACTCTTTCTTTAACCGGGTAATTTCACTTTTGCTAAGTGTAGAGTTAAGGAAGCGCGCGTTAACACCGTACGCATTCATCTGGTCTACCTGGTTTTTCATCAACGCAATAAGCGGTGATATAACTATGGCTAATCCATCATTGATCATAGCAGGTAACTGATAACACAGTGACTTACCTGCTCCTGTAGGCATAATTACAAATGTATTCCTTCCGTCAAGCAAATTACGGATAATCGTTTCCTGATTACCACGGAACTGGCTATACCCAAAAATTTCCTTGAGTCTTTCTTTTAGAGCATCTTTCTCTTCGACCAACATCATTTCGTTCTGATAAGTTATATCTTTGTCCGTAGACAAAGCTAATTTTGAAAAGGCATTGAATTTAGGAAAAAATATTAAAAAAATTGCACGGGATGTATTAATAAATGAATCCTTAGCAATTCAGAAACTCACCAATTTTATTGATGACGATTTCGAAGCCTGTGTTAAAGAAATTTATTCTGCAAAAGGCCGCGTTGTCATTACAGGCGTTGGCAAAAGTGCTATCATCGCCAATAAAATTGTTGCTACGCTAAACTCCACTGGAACTCCATCTATTTTTATGCATGCTGCCGATGCTATACATGGCGACTTAGGCATGATACAAAAAGATGATATAGTTATTTGTATCTCGAAGAGTGGAAACACTCCGGAGATCAAAGTATTAGTTCCATTACTCAAACGCAGAGGATCAAAGCTTGTTGCTTTAGTTAGTAATACAAATTCATATTTAGCACAGCAAGCCGATTTCGTGTTAAATGCAACGATTGCAGAAGAAGCATGTCCACATAATCTTGCTCCTACAACCAGCACTACAGCACACCTTGCTATGGGAGACGCATTAGCAGTAAGTTTATTGGAGATACGAGATTTTTCCAGTCGTGATTTTGCAGAGTATCATCCGGGAGGTTCATTAGGCAAGCAACTATATTTAAAGGTATCAGACGTTTATACTCACAACGAGCTGCCGCTTGTAAAAGCAAATACTCCACTCAAGGATGTTATATTGGAAATTTCATCGAAACGTCTTGGTTGTACTGCCGTTATAGATGAAAACAAAAATCTATTGGGCATTATCACCGATGGAGATCTTAGACGCATGCTTGAAAAGAACACCAACCTTACGGATATAAAGGCGGCCGACATTATGACCCGCACTCCGAAAAGAATCGAAAAAGATGAATTTGCTGTCAAAGCCTTACATCAAATGCAAGAGAGTAATATTACCCAGTTAGCGGTAATGGATGGCGAACATGTTGTCGGTTTTGTTCACTTGCATGACTTATTAAAGGAAGGAATTGTCTAATTTTTCAAAATTTTCTTTCATAAAATTCTGCTACTAACGTCTTTTGTAAAACGTCTTACGTCTAAAAACTAAATGAACAAAAACTTATATGTTGTACTCATGGCTGGAGGCGTAGGCGTACGCTTTTGGCCATACAGTCGTAACTCAAAACCCAAACAATTTCTGGATGTTTTAGGAACTGGAAAAACCCTACTTCAATCAACCTTTGATCGGTTCCTTCCCATTTGTCCTGCTGAGAACATTTATGTTGTTACGCACGAGGAACACGCTTCTCTTGTAAAACAACAACTTCCCGCACTCCAGGATGAGCAGGTGCTCACCGAGCCGATGCGAAAAAATACAGCGTGTTGTATTGCATACGCGAGCTATAAAATTGCACAGAAAAATTCTGAAGCTGTTATAGTCGTTACTCCTTCTGATCACCTCATCTTAAAAGAGCAGGAGTTTCTCGATGTAATCAAGAAAGCTGCCGACCAGGCGAAGAGTCAGGATAAACTTATGACACTCGGTATAACACCTACGCGACCTGAAACAGGTTATGGATATATACAGTATCATACAGAGAAAACATTCGCTAAAAAAGTAAAGACCTTCACGGAAAAACCGGAACTCTCACTCGCCAAAAAATTCCTGGAGAGTGGTGACTTCGTGTGGAACTCGGGAATTTTTATCTGGGGCGTTAAAGCGATTGTCGATGCATTCCATCAACATTTACCGGAGACAGCAGAAGTGTTTGATGAGATTGTAAAACCGAAGCTTAATACGGCAGGCGAAAAAGAAGCTATACTTGCAGCATATTCGCAAAGCAAAAGTATATCCATCGACTACGGTATCATGGAGAAAGCTTCCAATGTATATGTGTGCCTCGGTAATTTTACCTGGAGCGATCTTGGTTCATGGGGATCCATTCACGAGATCTCTGAGAAAGATGAAAACAATAACGTACTTGCTGCGAACGCACTTACATACGAGACTCGTAACTCTATCATAAAAGGTTCTCCTGACAAACTCATTGTTGTACAAGGACTGAACGGCTACCTGATCGGCGAATTCGGTAACGTGGTAATTGTATGTGAGAAAGACAAAGAAGAGCAGTTCAGAAAATTTGTGAACGATGTAAAGACTCGTCCGAACGCGACAGAGTTTATATAGTATATATTTACCTCCCGCTATATTTTCGATTGCAAAGTAAGCGGGAGGTATTTTTTTATCCGTTACCGGTGAGCAAATCCAATAATCTCAACTGATTACGCGCGCGAATCAGGTTTTGCTTCGGATACGTTGTTTGATAGTATATATCTCCGTTCAAAAAATCAGCCAGCATACGCAACGCCATTATATAAGTCATCATCTGGCCTGAGAATTCTATCGAGCTTTTTTCCTTGTCACTAAGTATAGTATCCATTTCAGAGAGGTACCCTTTTACGAGTGCTTCGTAAATATTCTTCCGGACTTTTATTTTCGACAGATCTTTCTCTTCTTCATCCACCGGACTTACGAAGGTTCGAATCATGTCTCCCAGATCATAAATGAAATAACCGGGCATGAGTGTATCGAGATCAATCACAACTACATCCTTACGTGTGGTGGCATCAAAGAGTATATTGTTGATCTTGGTGTCGTTATGCATGATGCGAAGTTTTAAATCTCCACTCGCGATCAGTTGATCATAACGTTTCACCAGGTATATATAGCGCTCGCAAGCAGCAATTGCATCTGCAGCTTCCTCTTTCCTATCATCAGCCGCATTCGCTAAGGCACTTTCAAATTGTTGATACCGAAGTGAGAGATCGTGAAAACGATCGATGGTTGGTTCAAACAACGATGCATCTATACCTTCCAGCATACGGGTAAGTCGTGCAAAACCACTGGCAGCGTTATAAGCTTCCGTCTCTGTTTCAACCTTGTTAACAGTAATGGTGTTGGCTATATACGGGAAGAGTCGCCAGGGAAATCCTTCGGCATCGTAACTCATTTCTTTGCCGGAAGTTGTTTTTATACCGGAGAGAAACAGATAGTCGGGATGATTTTGTTTTATATACTCAGCAGCAGCACGAATGTTATTGGCAACGGTCTCGGGCTTTTTGAATATGTTCCGGTTCAGTCGCTGCAGTATATATGACTTTGTACCGGTAAGTTTATAGGTCTGATTAATATACCCGGCATTGATCGGCTCAACGCGGAACTGATCAATGCCGAGACCAAAGTCTTTCAGAATGTTGTCCAATATCATGGTGTAAAATACAAATCTGAAGACTAAAGTAAGTCTTGAATTATACTACCACAACTTCTGCGGATACTCACCTTTATCAATTAATGACTTGATGCATGCAGAAACTTCTTCCTTGTCTTCTTTATAAGTAACACCAAACCATATATTTCCACCACCCAACACTTTTACTTTACCAATGCCGCGGTGGATCAGTTCGTTTACAATAAGCGGTATATAGAATTCTGATTTGAGATTGCTGCTATGTTCTTTCAAAAAGTCTTCGAACATGGAAGAAGCAAGTTTGAATACATCCGGATGGAATCCCCAGAAGTTCATGGATGTAGGAGCATTGGGATCAAGCTCGCGATCACCATCTTTTTCTTTCGAAATGATCTTGCCATTTTCTTTTACAATGGTAGTGCGTTCTACAACAGATTGAAGATATCCGTCCTTATCAGCTTCGCCTACGCCACGCGATACACTTCCGTGCTCTGATAATACTTTGCTCAGTGTAAAGCCTACCATGGCATGAGCACCGGTAGCATCATTCTTGAAGTAGGTAGCTACCGATTCAAAAGCATCCTTACCATAGAAGTCATCCGCATTGATAGCGATGAATGGTTCAGAGATCACATCTTTTGCGCAGAGCAAAGCATGTCCTGTTCCCCACGGTTTGGTGCGCTCAGCATTTTTATATTGCGCGGGAATAAGTTTGTCGATTGACTGCACAACAAATTCAACTTCTACTTTACCCTGAAGTTTAGGCAGAAATTTTTCTTTTACAGTTTCAAGAATTTCATCACGAACGATGAACACAATTTTTGTAAAGCCTGCACGAACAGCGTCAAAAAGCGAGTAATCCATAATGGTTTCGCCATTTGGGCCAAATCCATCGATCTGTTTTATACCTCCGTATCGACTTCCAATGCCCGCGGCCATTACCAGCAGGGCTACTTTTTTTTGTGTGCGATTTGGTGTGTCCATTGTGTTTTAGTTTATTTCAGAATAATTAGACTGTGGTGTTTCCGCAAACACGTGCTCTGAAGCGGATTTATTGATTTTCGCGGAAGTTTATATCGGCTTCCGGGCAGAACAAAAAAATAGCACTCAAAAAACACCACGCAATTTTAAAAAATATCAGGGCGCAAAAATAAAAGTTTTAAGAGAAGATGTGTGCTTCAATGCACACTTATCACATATAGAAGTTGAACCACCTAAGTACTTAAACCTTAAAAAGCCTATCATGACAAAGCAGAAGAATGAATACCTGGTGCCGATGATTATCATTGGGGTTCTGTTTTTTATTTTCGGATTTGTAACGTGGCTGAACGGCCCGCTTATTCAATTCGTAAAACTCGCGTTCTCATTAAATACAGATTCGGAAGCGTTCCTT
>CBIHOZ010000070.1:0-32748 GCA_966211525.1 uncultured Chitinophaga sp.
AATCTGGTAGTATATTTCCGTCCTTGCTGGTTTGATTCTACGAGGCCGCACTCCGTAAGTATAGCCCTGATACCGAAGGCGACCAGGGCAGAAGAAACTCTGGGGATAATCAATACTGCGTTGAGACAGTCTCTAGAATTTTCTTGAGATCACAGACTTCTCAGGAGATTTGAATTTATCAATCATAACGATTGCCGTGCGATATGCCAATGTAAATAGCGATGACGCGCCCCATTGGTATTTATAGGTGTTCACCAGAAGTTTAGCTTTCTTAAAGATTGAGACTCGTACCAGACCCAACTGCAACAATCGCAGTTTAAAAAGTTTATACCCGTTGCCAACATCAGGGGTCGTAAGCAATTTGAAATATTTTGCTTCTCTACTGCTGAGCGAATAGTTCTGCAGAGCTGCTAAAGTATATTCCGGTATAGAGCAGATGCCTTCGTTGTTCAGATATTCCAGGAGAACCTTAGCTGGTATATGCAGGTTGTTCTGTTGTATAACTTCGAGAACAAGTTTCCAGTTAAAGTCAGGTGTGCTCCGGATGATATAGGTTGTATCTACAATAGCACGCAGTATAGTATCGCCTCCTAGATCGTACCCATGAATAAGCGCACTGATAAACTGGTGCTCCGGACGCAACATCTTATGGCCCGGTTTATAAGTTATCGCTTCCTTCCAAAAACTTTCAACCGTGTTTTCTGTGAGCGGGAAATCATGAAAGCGAATGTGCAAGTCGATTTCAAATTGATCTTTCACAAGGTGTGTTGCGTGGTGCAGACTCTGCGTTACTGCCTCCGGTATATATTGCGTGTCTTTGCTTACCCATCGGTTCTCTGTCAGGATTTTTAATGACTTGTGCCATGACTCGTGGTGAATCATAAGATCAAGATCCAAAACAGAACGAACACCCAGGTCTTTATAGTAAACCTCGGTCATCGGAAAACCTTTGATAACAAGATGCTTTATACCCTGCGCATTGAATGTCTCAGCGATATTTTTAAGTTCATCTTTCAATAACTGGTTTCGAACCCATATATAGCGGTAGTATCCTTTCAGAGCTGTTATCAGCGGATGATTAACGCCAGCCGAAGACATCTTTTTATATAGTAATGCGAGCAGCCGCTGTGAAGCAAAATCGAGACGATCGTAAACCTGTGGAAGTATACCCGATGATGGTTGGCTGGTGAGATTACTGAAACCATTTACCGACATCCATTTCTCCCAGTATGGAACAGCCTTGTCGTTGTCCAAAAGACACGCTTTCAAAAGGAGGGTTTGGTGAGCGGTAGGCAGTGGGTTGTAAAAATTGTTTGGTAAAGTGTGCATCAGGCGTACGCTGTTTTTAATTCAATAACTTGATCTGCAAGTGAACGTAGTCTCTCGGTATGTGTGATAATGAGAACCGATGGACTATGTTCTTGCTTTTTCAGGGAGCTTGCAACCAGTTCTACGGTTGCTTCGTCAAGATGGTTGGTTGGTTCATCCAAAATTATAAGCGATGCTTTAGCCAGGAAGCATCGTGCTATAGCAATCTTCTGTCGCTGTCCTCCGGAGAGACTTGCGCCCTTCTCACCAATGATCGTGTGAAGTCCATCGGGTAATGACTCGATAAATTCGTGCAGACCTGAATAATATATAGCCTCTTGTACTGCCGTTAGATCTGCATCGGAAAGTCCGTACGTTATGTTATCCAGTATGGTACCTTGAAATGTGGTGTCTTCCTGGAGCACTACGGCTATCTTGCTTCGCAGATATTGAATGTCCCATTGTGTATACGCTATACCACTTGCGTATAGAGCACCGCTATGCGGTTGGTATAGTCCTAGTATAAGGTTTACCAATGTACTTTTACCGGAGCCGTTCGGTCCGATCACCAATGTTGTCTCACCGTGAGACAGCGTTAGATTAAAATCTTTAAAGAGTGCGTGCTCACCGAATGAGAATGTAATATTCCTGCATTCAATTCTGCCATCAAACTTTGGTTGTTTTGTGCCGGTATAAGTCTCATCATGTTGTTCGGATAATAACCGGGTGCATTGTTGCCACGAATCGGCCCCTTCCAGTACGGAAGGAAGTGCGCTGCCGATCGTATTTAAATATCGTTTCAACAGGAAGAGGCAGAAGTAAAATGACATCAGCGTTCCTATCGTCATCTTGCCTTGCATAACTGTATAACTGCCCCATGCGAGGAGTATAATACTGCTGACAGAAAAAATTACTTCCTGGTAATTGGACATCTTGATAAAACCGATGGCCATCCTGAGACTTGAATCTTTCAGCTCATTGATAATGTTTTTGTGTAACGCGGCTTCTTTCTCTTGTGTCGATGAGACTTTGATCAGCTTGTTGAACTCGAGAAGAAAAAGGGATTTTTTATGAAAGCTTTCAAAAGATGTTTGAAACTGGCTCAGACTTCTTTTACAGGCGCGTCTTAAAAATTCGGTGATGAGTATGATGAGCGGAGCTATTGCCAGTAACAAAAGGCTCATTTGTAAATTAAGTACCACCAGTATAATCACGAGGCAAACGCTTATACAGGCAGACGGAATCATGACTGAAAATATAGCGTTCGCGAAATTATCAAGCTTCTCGGTGTCATAGACAAGAATCTTGTGAGTCCTGGATATATCTGCCTGTTGAAACGAAGCATGCGACATCCGCAGTAATTTTTCCGATAGTGAATTACGAATCCCCGCCACTGCGTCTTTGGTATAGCGAAGTATGGTTGCACGGGTATATATTGACAGAATACCATTGCACGCCATCAGTGCGATTAATGCTACTGTTAACTTCAGCAACAGATTAACATCAGCACCGGGAATTGCCTGATCGAAAATTACCTTTACTAAAAAGCTTACGGGTATAAGAAGAGCTGACAAGACAACAGCAAAAAAAACAACGATCCATATTTTTTGATGGAAGGACGCGATCAAGAAACGAATGGAATTTAAAATCTTCATTGTCCCTGTTGTCGTCTTCTATCCAACGCAGCCTTCAGAATGCGTGGATAATCCTGTTTTAGATTTTTATGAACACGTGATGTATTGGACTGATGTATTCTTCTTTTGGCAACGACCTGCTGAACGACTGATTCATGAAGTTTTTTCTCCTTGGATCGCGCATACCAGTCTGTAAATTCTTCGAGTAAAAATCCACCGGCAAAAAGTCCTACACGCAGAAAGGCTTCCCGTTTTATCAACCACGCAGATTTGTGAATGCCCACCACTACTTCAGCGGTGTTCACTTCTATTTTATTCTGCTCTTCTGCAGGTAACTCCGGACTGATGAACTGCTGCATTAAACCAAACACCATATCCAGAGACGGGTCTTTTTCAAAGGCCTCTAGTTGCAGATATAGTCTTTGCTGCATCCATATATCATCAGCATCCAGGAACGCAAGATAATCTCCTGACGATTGTTCTATGCCGGCATTCAGGGCTGCTGCCGTTCCTTTATTAGTCTGATAAAAATACCGGACCGGAAAATTTGAGACAACTTCTTTGGTATTGTCTGTGGAGCCATCATCGATAACAATGATTTCGTCTACAGGTATAGATTGCTCAAGAATACTCTGCAGGGCTTCACCTATATATTTACCTGCGTTATATGCAGGAACAATCACACTAATCTTTGCTTTCATCACTACGGGGTTTCAATGGATCCGTTGACATTTGTCTTCGCCTGTCTAATGACAATTTCAAGGCACGCAATACACCTAAATCTTTTAATGTTCTATGAATGGTCATGTTGCCCGGATGGATACGGTATAAAAGAACAATGTCATTCAGAATAGTCATCATAACATTCGCTTCTTTAATACGAAGGATCCAATCCTGGTCTTCCGAAAAGCGGAGTTGTTCGTTAAAATATCCCACGCGTTGGAATACTTCCTTGCGAACGATAAGCCCGCCCAGTTGAACATTAAAAACAGGACTATCAATTTTAAGTTGTTCCTTTCTATATTCCGAACCGGGCATATAAAAATAATCAATCAATCCGCCTACTACATCAACATTCGGATTTTCATCGAGAAACAATAGCTGACGTTTTAGTTTGTCTGCGGGCCAGCAATCATCGGCATCCAGAAATGCAATCAACTCGCCTTGTGCCTGAAGTATTCCGGTGTTCCTTGCCTTTGAAGGACCGCTGTTTGACTGATGAATATAGCGAATGACAGGATTATTCAATGCATGAATAATGTCAGCGGTTGCATCGGTCGAGCCATCATCCACTACAATAATTTCCAGTGTGATCGTGATGTCCTGTTGTAGGATGCTTTCAATCGCTTCTTTTATATAAGCAGCTCCGTTGTATACCGGCATGACCACAGATAGCATCATGGACATTTAATTTTTAGCAATTAGAAACTCAGCGATGGTTGCAGCTATCTCCCGCGCATCTGTACCCAATTCAACTCTATAGGACTTGAGTTTCTTTGTTAATGTAATACATTTTCGAAATGTTTCCGTTTGTCCAAAAGGCAATTGGAACATGGTGGTAGGAGCGATGCTTTTTAAGACTTCTGCCTCGGTACATTTTACGATTGTTGTCTTATTGGCTTTGCAGACCATAGGAATGAACGCATACTCCAGTTTGCTACGGTGCATAACTTTTACCGGACATACTTCATTCATAAAGATCATTGCTTTCTCAGCTTCTTTAATATTGGTATTTACCAATGGCTTGAGGAAGTTGAGTCTTTCCAAATTGTCCCATTCAACCTTTGCACAATTGTACAACGAATATAGCGTGCATGTTTCTGAATCTACGAGTACATAATCATCACCTGCTATGAGCAGATCGTCTCTCAACAGGCACGACAGGGTTGTACTTGATTTTCCGGAACCACTTTTCCCGGAGAGAAGTGCCGCGCTGTTAGGTTGTCCTATACCTGCTGCATGCAGTAACAGATATGATGTATCGCGCGACCACCAATGTAAAATGGTTCGGAACGGGAAGCTGCGTTCCCAGTAAGGAATATCGGTATATTCTTTAATCCAATATATACCTTCGTTCGTTTCGCGATCAAACATCATTACTGCTCCGGAGCCGTGTTGGTAAGCGGTTTGAAAGCGGTCGGTATTAAATCCTTCAATTGTACCCTGCACACCATAATGTTGCCCTTGCCAGGGAAACGCTGTAAGCAACGGACTATCGAAACAATATATAGTGATGTCGGACGAAGGCGCGCTATCGACTATGATATGCGACAATGCACCCAACATATATACTTTTAACTCCGGCTTCGAAAAATGTATCGTCAATATTTTCTCAGCCAGCTGCACGTGAACGGTTAAGCCGTTGTGCGAAACTGAGTCTGTATATAATGTCTTAAGTGTATTGAAAAAAACTTGCGGGTCTGAAGCTTTCATTCAGCTTTCTTATGAGGCCATCCGGTTTGATCAACTTCGTGGATAGGATCCAGAAGAAGTAGATCCTTCATGTCGTCATATTTTTTATACTCCGGAGTAGTGAACTGTTGATCGACTATTATGGTCTCTTTTACGACTGCGTCAGAAGTTGCAATCAAATTCTCTTGCAACAGAAACGATATAAATTTGTTGATGGAATCGGCGTCTTTGAATTGTCCAATAATTTCCTCATCGCTATAGCCAGCGCCAATTAATTGCCAGATTGAAATCGCGGATCCTTTAAAGCTATAATATGCTCCACTTGTCAAATTCACGATGACAGCTTCGTCATTGAAGATCTCACTTACAACTTTGTTTGTATCGATAGTATAGGTCATAAGGCCTAAAGATAAGGTCGTGCTATAATATACGCAAGGATAAAAAGTTGAGCCGTGTGAAACCTGTTGCAGTCGGTTCGATAAGAAATTTGTGTCGCGGAAATATATACCTCGTTTTGATGTAGACACATCTGCTTGTCTCAAAAAATCTGTGAGATAAATTGAAGACTAGTATTAACGAAGTTAGTTTATGCTAGCTTACAGCGATGTTCGTTTTCTTTAAGATTATAATCATTTCGCAAAAGCGGCAACCGTATTGTTGAAATATGTCTTAAATGGATTCTCGGCAAACTATGGAATGTTGATGTCAAAAAGGGGTATGCATACTACCAGTCCGAGTAGGTATTTCAAATTTTTAAGTTATCTTGTTTCCAGGCGGTAAACTTTGCAAGCCGGCGTTATAACATCAATTCGTCCCGGGAATGGCTTAAAATGGCGCATAACGTAACGCTAATTTGACGTCCACTTTCTCACAATAACGTATCACAATTTGACCAAAATGTTGGTGATACGTCATAAAATGCCTCAATCATCACTTGCTATTCAAGTAGGGAAATTGCTCATGTAATGTTGCACCATTAATTGTCAACTTTTACTTGGAAAAAGTACGGTATGGTGAGCTGTTTCGTGCTTGTCACGGAAAATAGTGGCTAAAACAGCTCCCACATTGACAATCTTAATCAAAATTGGAAAACTAATTAAGGTGTTCCAACCTTATTTCTATCAACACAACTGGTGTTTCCCGGATAAAATCACGGAAATAGCGGGCAAAGTGCGCTAAAATCCTTTCAGGCTGTTTCGAAGCTATCCTAAAATTACATCCAAAATAGAGCGATCGATGTCTCGTTTTCATTCCCCTTATTAGCGTTACGTGTAATACATCTACCTTTATATCCCCCCAGTACAACTTTGATATTGATTTTGCATCATATGAAAACAACACTTGGCTTGGCCTTAAGTATCACCCTAGGTGTATTGCTTTGTACCCCGAGCTTTTCTCAATCGACATCCACCCAAACATATAACGCCAACAACAACTGGGTTGCACCAGCCGGTGTTACCGAAGTTACCGTTCAATGCTGGGGTGGTGGTGGATCCGGTGGAGGTAATACTGCCAACACATCTTACGGAGGAGGCGGTGGTGCCGGAGGTTCATATGCAAGTTCTGTTTTACCTGTTACGCCTTCGACAAGTTATACCGTTACGGTAGGTGGCACCAGAAATGGTACAACCGGAGCCGGTGCAACCGGAAACCCAACATGGTTCAATACAACGGGGACGATATACGCACAAGGTGGTGCTGGTGGAGCTGCGCCCAATGGTGCAGGCGGTGCTGCCGGTGGCGATGGATCCATAGCTTTGAGTATCGGCGATATTTTAATACAAGGTGTTGACGGTGCCAATGGAACCGGGAACGGTGGAGTAGGTGGTGCCGGAGGTGCTGGTGCTAATGGTGGTGGTGCGGGTGGTCCACAGCGTACCAGTGGTGGAGGTAATGGAAATGCCGGAACTGCTCCCGGTGGAGGAGGCGGTGGTGCATTCGTAAATAATAACACTGACAGAACAGGAGGAAGTGGAGCTGCAGGTCGTGTAATCATTACCTGGATTACTCCTCCAACTGTAACAAGTCTTTCACCAAACAAAATGTGTGATGGAACCAGCGCAAATATCAACATTACCGGTACCAATTTTACCGGGGCTTCTTCGGTAACTTTCAATGGAGTTTCAGTCCCATTCGTAGTGAACAGTGCTACATCCATAACCGCGACTGTACCTGCTACTGGTGTTTCTACCGGAAATGTTGTTGTGACGAATGGTAACAACTATAATACAACTTCACCTACGTTTACGGTTAATTCAGGTACATCTACACCGGGTGCTATAACCGGTTCAACTTCTACATGTCCATCGATTACCGGATTAACCTATAGCATTGCAGCAGTAAGTGGTGCAAGCAGCTATACCTGGACGGTACCTACCGGCTGGACAATTACTTCAGGACAGAATACAGCTTCCATCACAGTTACAGCCGGATTGCAAGGGCAAAACGGAAATATATCTGTGATTACTGATAACACATGTATACCTTCCACGTTGGCAGTATTTGTATCCTGTAACACCTGGTACTCATATCAAACCGGTGATTACAACGACTTCAATACATGGACACTCGATCCTTCTGGTTCTACATTTGATAACCCGGCCAACGTTTATCCGGGCGCTTATGAAGAGATTGTTATTCTGAATGGCTTTACAGTAACTGTCAATGTCTCAAATCAAACTTTGTCAACGACAACAATTCAGGGCGGTGGTATCCTGGATATGTCAACAACAACAGGACATAATTTAGGTGTGATCACGGGGACAGGTTTGTTGAGACTAAAAGGTATCAACTTACCTACTGGCACTTATACTGATTTCGTTTCTACCATTGGTGGTACAATTGAATATTATGATATAGGAGGAAATCTTCCGACTACGCAAACAACCTATAATAAACTGAAGATGACCAACAGCACCGGTTCGAACATAACCTATGTGCAGATAAGTGATCTTACTGTCAATAACACTTTCGATTTGTCAACGACCGGTGCAGGTACCGTTACCTGGCAGATCAACAACAACTCGAATACACAACGTACTATTACCCTTAACGGTAACTTGACTGTTGCCAGCG
This sequence comes from uncultured Chitinophaga sp., assembly GCA_966211525.1. Taxonomy (GTDB): domain Bacteria; phylum Bacteroidota; class Bacteroidia; order Cytophagales; family Cyclobacteriaceae; genus Ohtaekwangia. Next base: position 8,430 of record CBIHOZ010000070.1, read on the forward strand.
GTGGAAGAATTACTGCGGGTACGGGTAACTCTGCATCGGCTTCACCGCATAATCTGACGATGTATGGAAATATACTCAACAACGGAATCATTCAATTCTACGATCCTACTCAGGCACCGTTTACAAGCTCTAACACATCGTCAACAGTATTGAATGCTGGACTAAGAGGAAATGCAGTTAACGTAACGTTTAGCGGTACGGGTGATCAAACAGTTACTTGTAACAACCAGACAAATTTCTATCGTCTTATTGTAGACAAAGGAACTGGTCAGCAAGCTATATTAACGATTAACTCATCGGCAGCATCCAATATGAAATTGTATGGACCGGCTAACCGATTCAGTACAGGTTCAAGTTCTACAAGTTACTCCAACTGTGCTCTGTCACTCGTTAACGGTACGTTACAGCTTACGGGTACATTAACAATTCCTACGTTAATTGAAAATGGTACGGCCGGTATTGGATCTGATCTTTTTGCTATTCCTCAAACTGCTGCTTTGTGGTTGAACAGTCCGAATGTAAGCGTTACACTGACAACCAATATTTCCGGAAACAACGAAGACCAGCGCTTGCTGGCTAACGGATTATTCAGAGTATCTAATGGTAGTACCTTCGATGGAGGTTTCTCACGAGGTATAGGTTCAGCAGCGGGTGGTAGTGTAATTATTGAAGGAACCAACACAGTTGTAAAAATCTGGCAGTACAGACCGATCGCCACCGGAACAGGTATATTTACCTATCAGCAAACTGGTGGTAATGTATACGTAGGAACAACAGGTTTCAATGGTACACCAGCAACGGCTGGTCCTGATGACGGTATAGGAGGGTATACCGATGAATTCGCTCGCTTCTCTTTAGGAAACACGAACTCATCTTTCCAAATGTCGGGCGGTACCATCAACATTGGTTCTCCTACGAGCGGTGCTTCGGGTTCAGGTGCACTGGCGGGAGGATTAGATATACAGAGTACATCTGCCAACTATAATGTAACGGGGGGTACTATAAATGTATACATCCCACGAAACACATCTCCAACCGCTCCGAGTACAAGTCCAAGTCCGTTGAGTGGTTCTAACAACTTTACAATCTACTCAACAGCACCTCTGGGTAACATTAACATATATAGAGAAGGAACTACCGACAACCGAACCGCTATCCTGAATAGTGCGCTTACCGTGTTGGGAAGTATATATATAGATGGAACCAATACACCAACGCTCAATGGTAACAACAAGAATGTTACCATCGGGGGAAATCTTACGGTGAGCAATGGTGCTACTTTTACGCCAGGTACCAGCATCATTACATTTAACGGAACGGGTGCTCAGCTATTAACCAACAACGGAAATATTTCAACCTTAGCCAATACCACCATTGTTGTAAATAAAACTACAGGAAGCGTGTTAACCCTTGCGGGTACAGCAAGCCCTGTTCTTCCCGCTACGTTGAACGCGTTAACCTTAACATCAGGAACACTTGCAGATGGTGGTACGACTGTAACCGTAACAACTAATCTTACGAACAATGCGGTGCATACATCAACCGGTGCAGGTAGTATTACCTATACCGGCACAAATGCTATCGGTGGTGCTGATGGTGTATTCGGAAATTTAACAATCAGTGCGAATGGTACTGTAGCTACTGCAGGTGCTCAGACCGTATCAGGTACATTACGATTGCTAAATACAAATACTACGTTGAACATTGCTTCCTATGCCCTTACTGTTTTAGGAAATATATACAGTGATGCCGGAACCAGCGTAGTTTTTGGTAGTACAAAACGAATATTAACCAGCGGTCTGCATAATGCCGGTGGTCTTACCAGACAAGGTATAGCAGGCAATTTATTATTCCCGGTCGGTACGGGTTCATTATATACTCCTAATACGATCAATGTAACGGCAACAACGCATGGTACCATTACAGTGAAACCCGTAAGTAGTGAGCATCCTAACGTAGCAACAACGGGTCAAAGTGTACAATACTATTGGAATGTTAGCAGCTCCGGATATTCCGGTATAACGGCAGTTACGCATACGAACTATGATTACAGCACTGCCGTGGAAAATAATCCAACTGCTAATTATAGAGTTGCACGTTTCGACAGAACCTCAAACACTTGGGGATATAATAATACCAGTACATTCAATGCAACAACAACTCCTCCAATCCCTACATTTAACACCGGCAGCGGATGGACAATCTCAGGTGATCGTCTGGATGGTGAATATACTTGTGGTAATGCGATTGCCTTTGATGTTATTAAAACATACTATAGCAAAGCGAATGGTCCTTGGAGCAGTTTAAGTACCTGGACTCACAGTGCTACCCATATCGGAACGGATGCCACTACGGCTCCATGCGCAAGCTGTCCGGTTATCATTGGTAATGGTGTTGCAGTCAATCATACCATCACAATGGACAACCACGGTCTTGGTTCGGGGTCATTAGTGATTAACACCGGCTCGACACTAGACTGTGGCGATAAAACAGGACTTAACTTTGGAGCCGGAAGTGGCGGAGTAGTTTCCGGTCGCGGTACTTTAAGAATAGGATCACCTAACTTTCCCGCAGGAGACTTCACAAATTTCATTGGCTCAGCAGGTGGTACAGTTGAGTGGTATGCATTTACTAACAATGGCTCATTAAGACCGGGAACACTCGCAGCAACTTCAGGAACACTGTCTGGAATGGCACCAGGTACTTATACCAACGTTACAGCAAGTGCAACAAATGGTTCTGGTACAGGAGCGAGATTTACAGTGGTGGTTAGTGCGGCCAATACCATTGCATCAGTTACTGTTACGCAACCCGGTAGAGATTACGCAGCGGGAAATACAATTACATTCAATGGTTCATTGTTTGGAGGAGCTGGTAGCAGAGTTTATACTATAGCGGCTGCTTCTATCGGATATGAAATTCCATCGGTTGGTCCTGCGCCTCAATCATTGAACCTGACCTCTTACTATGATTTGATCGTAAATCCGGGATCAGGCTATACGATATATTTGCCTAAGACTAATCTGACTATATATAATAACTGGGCACAACAGAATGGTACAGGTCTCGTGACAAACTCAGGCGCCTATACAAATGTAATTACAAAAGATCTTAATATAGCTTCTGGTACATTTACATTGACCAATGCTGGAAACAATGCGCTGGCCGTAGGAGGAAATGTATCAAACAGCGGAACCTTTAACACTACAAACGGAACGCATACGCTTTCTATAGTTGGTAACTTTACAAATAACGGTACAGTCAATTTTAACAACACAGGAACAGTTGCGTTAACATTTACAGGAAGTAACAATACGTCATTTACCGGAACAGGTGCAGGAGGAACTACCCTTGCAACGCTTATTGTCAACAAAGGCACATCACAAATACCGACACTCACTATTGATGTTGGCGGTACTGTGACTGCAGCCAATTCAGGATGGCTCACATTGACGAATGGGACAGCCTATTTCAATAATGCGCAAACCTATACGTTGGTTTCAACAGCCACAACATTTGCTATACCTGCTACAGCCAGATTACAAGTGGGGGCGGGTACCGTCAACGTTGTCACCAGCCCAAATGATGCTGCTGATGTGTTGTTAACGGGGACGTTAGCTGTAACAGGTAACGGAACAGTTAATATAGCAGGCGGAACAAATGGTAATGATATTGAATACGCTTCTGCCGGTACACCGACTATCGTTGTGTCAGACAACGGTGTGTTGAATGTTAACGGATCAATCAGAAGATCAACCACTACAATTACCGGAGCGCTGGTATATAATCAAACCGGAGGAACCGTAACAGTGAGCGGCCGCAATTCAAATAACACACGCGGTGTATTTGAGATTGACGCCAATACAGGAAGTAGTTTCACGATGACGGGCAGCAGTGTCCTCAATGTACAGCGACAAACAAATGGTACCGGATATGCGGATGTATTCATCAATCCACTTAGTAGCAACGTAGCTTCAACCAGTACAATTACTGTCGGCCTTGCTACAGCAACAACGCAAAGTAACTTCAGAATAAATATAGCTCCTGCTATCGGTAACTTGATCGTCCAAAATGGTGCCGGTACAAATGCACAAACCGTTCGGATGTATTCGAACCCGCTGATCGTGGGCGGTACATTAACTATTCCAACACCATCTGTCCTAATTACAAACTCGTTGAACGTTTCTATCGCTGGAGACTTGGTTTGTAGTGGAACCTATACCGGTGGAAATAACAATACAACATTCAATGGAACCGCAGCACAGGCCGGACAATTATCATCAACCAGTACATTTTTTGACTTTACAGTAAGCAAGACTACGGGAACAGCTTTGACGCTTTCAGGCACGTCACCAACCTTGCAGAATTTATATATACTTTCGGGTATTCTGGATGTTGGCCCCTTGGCATTAGACGTACGAAGAAATATTACTAATAACAGTTCGCAAATTGGAACAGGATCTATATTGATTTATTCAACAACTGCGTTAAGCAATACCATTACAAGTTCCAATGGTTCATTTACGAATATCACGTTGGGTGGTACGGCCGCTTCAAAATCAATTGGTGTCAACGGCAATAGCCTTATAAAGGGAGTGCTTACTTTCCCTGCTTCTAACACACGTTATTTTAATATCGGATCATATCGGCTCACTTTTGACGTGAACGCTTCTGTCGATAATGCATCGTCTATCGGCTACGTAAGAACGAATGGTGTATCCGGTGATTTGGGGGTAGTAAAAAATTGGGAGGTTGGAACCGCACAAACTTTTGTATATGAAATTGGATCATCTACTAACTATACACCGGTGTCCTATTCACTTAATGTAACAGGTGCCGGAACATTATCCGTAGCACCTGTTAACAGTGCTCACCCCACGTATAACCAAAATAGTTCTGAGCAAATTCTGAGATATTACTGGATTGTATCGCGCGGAAGTACACTGAATGCCACTGCAAGTGGTGACCATATATATACTTACCCATCTACGCTGATGGCAGGGTCCGGAGGGACTCTGGTGGCGGGTTATCTAGACGGAAATGCAGACCCTTTAGGCTGGACAACAAGTGGTCATGGAGGTAGTGCGATCGCTACTCAGATGAATTTTAACTCATTGCCAACAACAAATTTACCATCTGCTGGTAACTATTACGATTACTCGGTTGGTACTGTAAATACATTACCGAATCCCATACTCCCGCTGTACAGTCGATTGACTACAGTAGCTGTTGCAAATCCAAATTCAGGTGGCAATTGGGGAGCAGCATCAAGTTGGACAGCGGATCCCAGTGGAATGGGCCCCGTATCTGCTTTTATACCTAATGGTGTACCTGTGGTTATCTTGAACGGAGCGCGTGTTAATATGGTTTCTAACGGAGGACGCGCATATAAAACAACTATCAATGGATTACTATGGATTGGAACAAGAACAGGGCACAACTTTGGTATAATCAGCGGTACAGGCACATTAAGGACAGCTACCAATACGCTACCTGCTGGTAACTATACAGCTTTTGTGTCGGCTGGTGGCGGTACAATCGAGTATGTCGCTCCCATGACCATGAACAACAGAACCACTTACAACAACATTAGTATATATGCTGGCTCTACAGGTACCGTTACGATGACAGCATCTGATATTGTCGTGAATGGTAATTTAACAATTGCAGCAGGCACTACGCTAAGTAATGATGCCAACAATGCAGATATAGCGATTGCTGGTAACTGGAATAACAACGGTACATTTACTGAGGGTACAGGCTCAGTTACATTTGATGGCAATAATAATCAGGCAGTAACAGGTACGAACTCATTCTATGATTTAGTTATTGACAAAGGAGCAAACGATGTTACTCTTACCGGAACAGGTACTACATCTATAACTAATTCCCTGGCGTTAATTGCTGGTAATGTTATCACTTCATCTAACAACGTTCTGGCTGTCGGGACTGCAAATCTAACAGGAGGATCAGCAAACAGTTTTGTGGATGGACCGATGACTAAAACAATTTCTGCGGCAGGTGCATTTGTTGCTCCGTTAGGAAGTGTTCCATCAGCGAAATATAGACCTGCAACTATAGCCAATACGAGTTCGACAGACTCCTGGAGCTTCGAATATTTTGATCATAGTTCGTCACTGGATGGTTACTCTAACACCACCATGAACACAACAAACATTAACAAGGTTAGCAAGTTTGAATACTGGATGATATCAAGAAGTGGCTCAACATCTGCAGACCTTACTTTGACATACAACACCGGAAGTTATATACCTCCAAATGTAGGTGACGTTACCAGCTTACGTATAGCGCGATGGGATGGAACACGTTGGGATTTACCGCCAACTTCTGGTGGAACATTTTCACAATCCGGGACAAACATTGCTGGCTCAGTAACGGTAACCAACATGACGAACTTTAGTCCGCAGACACTTGCTTCTACGGATGTGAATAGTCCTTTGCCGGTAGAGTTGCTCTCTTTTACTGCGCGACTTATTACTCGTGGTGTTGAATTGAAATGGAAGACCGCGAATGAATTTAATAATGATTACTTCGAAATCGAAAAATCAAGAGACGGACGGAAGTTCACGGCGATAGGACAGGTGGATGGCCATGGTACCACAAATGATCCTCAACAGTATATATATATCGATGAGAAGTTAGCCGTAGGGAAGACATATTACAGATTGAAGCAAGTTGATTTCGATGGTAACGTTGTTTATTCTGATGTTGCTATGGTTCAGTACGAGAGTGAGGATGCACCACGTCTGAATCTCTATCCTAACCCTACACTCGGTAACAGTATAAAAATTGAAATGGAAGGAGTATCCGGTACAACCGAAATGCAGATTGCGTTTTTTGATCAGTTAGGAAAATTGCAGATGCAAGTTACTCTACCGGTAGATGATACAGGATACGTTTCCGGGGAAGTATCGGTTGATAACCTGACATCAGGTGTATATGTTCTGAAGTTCGGTGACTCCGGTTTTGTTCGGAAACTTATAGTAACGGATAAATAATCCACAACTAATACGAAAGATACAACTAGAAGGCCTCTTGTATGAAAATGCAAGAAGCCTTCTTCTTTTTGTGCCCGTTCAGTTAGTATACATCAGGTATTCTCGCACACACTTAATCCCCGCCATTGGTGATAACAGTAACCTCCTGTGGGTATTTTTCGAAACTTCCTGTCTCATTAATTGATTTGATTTATAGGCTGCTTCATATTTGAGGTCTGTAAAGATCTCAACCCAAATAAGAAGATTTCATTTATGAAGATTAATCGATATCTCGTCCTTGCCGCACTTCTGCTGGTTCTATTTAATTCAACAGGTTTTGCACACGCTTTATGGATCGAAGCTGAACCCCAGGGCGCTCTTGGAAAGTCTCATGCTGTGAAGATATTTTATGGAGAGTATGCAGAAAAGGAATTCGAGAAAACAGACAAGTGGTATTCAGATGTGAATACATTTGTTCTTTGGCTGACCGCCCCCGATGGTAATAAAGTACAAATCAATTATTCCAAGGCAGGAGACCATTATGCAGCAACCTTTACACCGGCTTTGGAAGGAATATATATTCTAACAACAAGCCATAGTGCGAAGCAAGTCGATGGGGGATACGTGTACCAGTTCAATGCAAGTGCAGCTATTAATGTTGGCAAATCAAAAGTTGCAGCTCAGAACGTGCCAGGTAATGAACTATACCTTGAACCCGTGAAAAATGGTAAAGGTAATTTCGGAATAGTTAAAGCGTACTATAAAGGACAACCCGCTGCCGATATCACCATTACTGTTTCTGGTCCCACCGGTTGGAGCAAAAACTTCAAGACTGATAAAAACGGTGTGCTTGAATTTGAGCCACTTTGGAAAGGTACTTATGCTCTTGAAGGATTTTACACTTCAGAGGAGAAGGGCAGTCACTTCAATGTTGCCTACGAACATATCTGGCGTTGTGCTACATTGAGACTCGATCTGTCCAATTAAACTCTATCTCAACATAGCAAGATCTCCTGAATGTTCTTTCATCAGGAGATCTTGCTGTTTATATCCTTCGTTCAAAGTATATATAGCGGTTGGGTATAACGCCCTTGATTTGATATCTACGATATCATCATTAAAATTGCCAAACAGCTTTTATGCATCGTATGATCGATGTAATGTAATAACCTGATCATATATACCTTCCTCTGAGTAGTAAGTTGTAAATACAAGTACCCGTTAAAGGGTATAAATTTCACTTTCAAAAGCGATTGTCACGCGCATACATGTGAATGTAGTTTTGTAAAACTAAAATAGACTCCAATCGCATGAAAAGATTTTACCCCTTAACGAACATCGCGTGTACATTGCTACTGTTCACCAGTTGCCTGATAAACATCACCGCGCAGGCACAACAACAACAACATGGAAGTATAAACGGAACGATAACATCTGCTGATGGTAGTGCCGCCCCATACGTTAACGTAGTGCTGAAAGGTACTAACAAAGGAACCACTACAAATTCAGATGGGAAGTTCGAGATCAAGCGTGTTGCACCAGGCTCCTATACACTGGTAGCAAGTTTTGTAAGTTTCGATCCTATCGAACAAATCGTTGAGGTGCGTGCGAATGAAAATACATCACTCAGCATCACGCTCAATGAGACTTCTGCGCAGCTGGAGGAAATTGAGATATACGGTCAGCATGAAGGCTATAAAAGTGATAAGCCTTCTCCGAGCCTGCGCCTGCAATCTAATCTGATGGAGACACCTCAGAATATACAGGTGATCACACGCGATGTACTTCGCGATCAACAGATCATCAGCATGAGCGATGGTCTTATTCGTAACGTGAGTGGTGTTACGCGTTCCGAGCATTGGGGCGATATGTATACCAATATCAGCGCACGCGGTTCGCAGCTCCAGGCATTTCGAAATGGCTTCAACATTGTGAACTCTTATTGGGGACCGCTCACTGAAGATATGTCGTTTGTAGATCATATCGAGTTTGTGAAAGGTCCTGCGGGATTCATGTTGTCGAGTGGCGATCCTTCGGGTTTGTATAATGTGGTAACGAAGAAACCTACTGGTGTTACAAAAGGTGAGGCCTCTATCACGGCTGGTAGCTATGGTCTGTTCAGAACAACGCTTGATCTTGATGGAAAGCTTACAGCAGACGGAAAACTTTTGTATCGTCTTAATCTTTCCGCACAAAACAAGAATTCTCATCGTGCCAACGAGCATAACGACCGCTATGCTATAGCCCCAGTTCTCTCATACCAGTTAGATGACAAAACGAAACTGACATTGGAGTATATATACCAACGCGCCAACATGAGCAACGTAGGTTCCTTCTATGTATTCTCGAAAGATGGATATGCTTCGCTTCCTGTTGATTTTACATCATTGCCTGCAGGTATACCAGGAAGCGTGATGAACGATCACAGTGTATATGTAAACCTGCAGCATTCCTTTAACAACAACTGGAAGCTAACCGGTCAGGTAGCTCGCTTCATGTACAACCAGGTGGGATCATCGATGTGGCCTAATGATAGCACTATATATCAGGACGGCACGTATGTTCGCCGTGTCAGCATCTGGGACGCAAAGAGTACAATGACAATGGGACAACTCTTCGTGAATGGTGAAGCTACAACCGGTTCAATCCGTCACCGTGTGTTAGCGGGGTTGGACATTGCCAACAAACAGTATTTGGCTGACTGGGGACAGTCTTTTGATCTCGATACAAAAGATCAGCCATTCGATCCGAACAATCCTTACCTTGGTATTCCTGTTACCGGCTATCCGCAATTTGATCGTTCGATGCCCCTCGAACAACGTGCTCAACTTTCTGGTGGTATACTTGAACAGCGCTATACCAGTATATATGTGCAGGATGAACTCGGCTTTCTCGATAACAAAATAAGACTTACACTGGCGGGTCGCTATACACATCTCGAACAAGCATCGTACGGAGGTGCACCTGATAAGGCTGATCACGTTACACCACGTGTTGGCTTGAGTGCGTCTGTCACCGAACAGATTTCTATCTATGCATTATACGATCAGGCATTTGTTCCGCAGAGTGGTACACTCGTAGGTGGACGAAAAGTACAACCCATCACTGGTAACAATATGGAAATAGGTGTGAAGAAAGACTGGACAGGAGGATGGAACACTACGTTGTCGCTTTACCGTATTTTGAAAAACAACGAGATCACTGCTGATCCCGGTAATCCAAATTCAGGTCTTAGTATTGAACTCGGTGAGAAGCGCGCGCAAGGTATAGAGTTTGATCTTCGCGGTACGATCCTGCCCGGACTTACCATGACAGCCAACTATGCTTATACAGACTCACGTGTAACGAAAGTAGCAGAAGGCGTAACTTCTCCGACAGAAGGATCGATCGTTCCGGGCTTTGCCAAGCACACGATCAATGCGTGGCTAAACTATCAGATTGAAAACGGTGTATTAAAAGGACTCGGTATATCTGGCGGCTTTACTAAACTGATGGACCGCGCTACCTATTGGACACCTGCGCCTTCGAGTGACAAAGACCTGCAGGATTATTTCAAGCTTGATGCCGGTATATTCTGGCAGCAGGACAAAATCAGAATTACATTGAATGTATTCAACCTACTCGATGATTATCTGTACAGCGGCTCGTATGAAGACTGGATGTACGATGGGTCGCAGCCATGGACTGGTGGCAACGGTCAATTGTCACCAACCTATAGCTGGCAAACCGAAGCGCCCCGTAACTTCCGTTTAAGTATGACTTATAGTTTCTGATTATTATAATTTGGTTTTCGTTGGTAACTGTCTGCCGGGCATACTGGCAGGCAGTTTTTTTATGCTTTGACAAAAAATGACGTTGCCACAACGCAATGCCTACCGGTTTTAATAGGTTACTTCTCCATTATTCTTCGGTTAAAACGGACTGAAATGTATTTTGGTACTAAAGTATGAGGTGAGTCTTGGGCAGTTCTTATAATTTTAAAGTGAAGTTTTATTGTTCATTTAAGACAGGTTCCAATGGTAACACATAAATCATTGCTATGACACTAAAAGAAACACTCGCTTCACTCAAAGCATTGTCCAATGAAAAGATGTTTGCACACAACATCAAGCACGGTGCCGGTAAGAATCAGTTCGGTGTAAAGCTTGGTGACATTCGCGCATTGGGTAACAAAATCAAAACCAACCATGACCTGGCTTTAGAGTTATGGAAAACTGAAAATATAGATGCTCGATTACTGGCAACATTAATCATTCAACCCAAAAAATTATCAGCGCAGGAGTTGAGTGAACTGGTAAACTCAATAGCCTTTGTACAGGAAGCCGAGTGGTTTAATGCGTATGTTGTGAAGGACCATCCTCAAAAAGAAATGGTTAGAGAGAAGTGGATGAACTCAAAGAATCCATGGGCGGCAAGGGCAGGGTGGAGTCTTACCAGTGGTCGCGTATCACGAGAATCAGAAGGTCTTGACCTAGTGAAGCTTTTGGATCGAATCGAATCTGAAATGGCAGACGCACCACCCGAAGTACAGTGGACAATGAATAGTACGCTGGCACAGATCGGAATTCATTTCCCTAAACATCGTAAGCGTGCTGTTGACATTGGCGAATCACTGGGCATTTACCGCGACTATCCTGTCTCAAAAGGTTGTACTTCTCCCTTTGCACCAATCTGGATTAAAGAAATGGTAAGTCGTTATGCGAACAAGACGCACTGAACATATATTACTTTGAGCTCGAATGGCAATTGTGCTCAAAGTAAAATATAGTATATGAAACGTAAGGATGCAGCAGGAGCGTTGCTACAAACGTGGTTGCACTCTTCTGTTTTCAGAATAACGTCAACATACATTCAGTTTTCGAAGCGGATGATGGAGTTGCTTGTTTGGAAAGGATTGCATAACATTACCTTACCAAATCTCATAACCCGACTTTGTACTAGAATGGCGAGAGGAAGACGTCTTATAAGCTGCTTTCTTCTGTTTCTAATGGTAATGAACATCATTGGCCACTATGCCTTTCTTGTCCTTTTAAGAAACCAGATCGCGATTGCTACCGAGAAAAAGATTCATTCAAATCTCAATGAGCCTGGAGGTAATTTCATTGTCAAGTTACCCATAAATACCCTTACAGAGTTTAAAGAACATGAACCCCTTGAAGGATACTTTACTTATGAAGGAAAGGTATACCAGACTATTGACCAAAGGCTTTACCAGGACACCCTATACCTGGTATGCATTCATGATCAGCGCACAACTGCTGTAGACCATAAAATTGCCGAGGTTGCAAGATCCTTTGCGGGTGATGACCTGGAAGGAACTGCAGCTTTATTAATGGCACCCTTCGCGAAATACTATATAGCAACTTCCTATACTTTACAGCAGGCTCATAAAGGATGGGTACTGCAATGGAAATACAACGAACACTCAACAGGGTATACCCAAAACTCCAGCTTCATTATTTTTCACCCACCCAAGCTGATGTCCTGATTTACCATTCTTTCAAAAATTATACTTAAACGGTATGGCGGTTTACTGCTTTACCGGTATAGATAATTTTTTTAAATGACTTGAAGCCCGAAGACGAATTGTCTCAGTCGGCCAGTCATGATTTGTCGTAAGTCCTAATATAGAAAACCCAACATGAAAAATACAGTAACATTACTACTCACTATATTTATCTGCATGATCGCCTGTTCACCGGCAGACGATTATAAAAAGACAGCTGAAAATCCGGAGCAGCTCCACCGTGCGGTCAAGAAAGTAACAGACATCATCGTTCACGATATATTTTCACCTCCCGTGGCTACAAGAATCTATGCCTATGTAAGTGTAGCAGCATACGAAGCAGCTCGTCACCAGGACTCAACGTTACTCTCGCTCGCAGGTCAGCTAAACGGACTTGAAAATATACCGCAGCCCGATCCGCAACTAGAGTATTGTTTTCCGCTCGCTTCACTGCAGGCTACGTTGAAGACTGCGCGTGTATTCTTATTTTCAGAAGATAAACTGGATGAGTTTTATGAAGTTACTATCAAAGAAAACGCATCGTCAGGTTTACCGGATGATGTAGCCCAGCGCTCGATCGAGTATGGAACAAAAGTAGCGGAGCACATCATCGCGTGGTCATCGAAAGATAACTATAAACAAACGCGATCATTTCCGAAATATTCCATTGATAATAGTCCCTCAACGTGGAAGCCTACACCTCCGGCCTATATGGATGCTGTAGAACCACATTGGAATAAGATACGACCGTTTGCTATCGATTCTGCATCACAGTTCAGATGCAGTCCGCCACCTGCATTTTCTACCGATCCGAAAAGTGAATTTTATAAGTATGCCTACGAAGTATATGAGACACGAAAGAACCTGACAGAAGAACAACGGGATATAGCGAGCTTCTGGGATTGTAATCCATTTGTGATGAATGTCAAAGGACACGTGATGTTTGCTACAAAAAAAATATCTCCCGGCGGTCACTGGATGAATATAGTTCGTGTAGCCAGCGTTAAAGCCAATGCGGATTTTGCGCACGCAGCCGAAGCCTATGTACGGGTTGCCATTGCACTGGCCGATGCATTTATAGCATGCTGGGATGAAAAGTATCGCAGCTTGTTGATTCGTCCTGAATCCTATATCAATCAATATATAGATGAAGAATGGACACCGCTGTTGCAAACGCCTCCATTCCCGGAATATATAAGCGGGCACAGTACAATTTCCGGTGCAGCATCAATTGCCTTGACCGGTGTATTTGGTGATAACTTTTCATATACAGACTCCACTGAAGTAGAGTTTGGACTTTCTTCGCGGAGTTTTAAGTCATTCAACCACGCTGCGGAAGAAGCAGCCATCAGCAGGTTGTATGGAGGTATACATTACCGGCCAGCGAATGATACCGGGTTGCGAATGGGACGAAGTATAGGTGATTTTCTCAATAAAAAAGTAATCACCCGACAAAAATCGGCTGGTGTATAATCTATATACCATGAAAGAAAAACCGATTCTTCTCCACTATATATTTCGCATGGCCTGTGCCATGTGTTTTATAGGGCATGGTGTATTTGGTGTTATTACGAAGCCGGTCTGGTGTAATTATTTTGCTGTATTTGGTATAGGAAAAACGCTGGCATTTCAACTCATGCCGGTGGTCGGAATTGTTGATATAGCTTTAGGACTTGGGCTGCTTTTTTACCCGATACGAATTGCTGCAGCATGGTTAATATTCTGGGGATTGTTCACAGCATCTCTTCGTCCGCTTTCCGGAGAACCTTTTGCAGAATTCCTGGAGCGTGCAGGAAACTATGGTGCTCCCTTTTTACTGATTATACTTACTGCAGAGCCGGGTAAATTCTTCACGCATTGGTTTCAGAAGATACATATATCAGCATCCACCTTGAGTGACATACAATGGAAATGGATTGTTGTATCGCTTCAGGTTATCGGCTTTACCTTATTGCTTGGACATGGTTGGCTGAACGTTATCGAAAAGCCGGGACTGCTGAAGCAATATATAGCACTCGGCATGGAATCACCGGCTACATGGGCAAAACTCATTGGTGCCGTTGAAATCATGGGGGCATTGTCATTGTTACTTTGGCCTGTTAGACACATTGTCTTTGTCCTCTTTATCTGGAAAGTAGTAAGCGAAGTGTATTACCCTGCCTATCCGTTCTTTGAATGGTTAGAGCGTGGAGGAAGCTACGCTATATTACTTGCTCTTTGGATTGTCTTAAAGGACAAGGAGGTTGCTGCGCATGCTTTGTCTTTGAAGTCCCAATTTACCCAAACACAAATACGAAAGGATTATTCACCAACCCAAAACAAATCATTCCGTTTGCTGCAATGCTTGAAAGACCTGTTGAAGGCTAACAGATTTCTCCAACCTTTGACGTAATACAAAGTATATTTGCCATTCGTGATAACAAAGGTCATCATTGGTTCATTGCAAATGATGACCTTTTGCCTAACTTTCCCGCTATAAATAAGCTTTTATGTTTGACGGAGCAGATTTTCCAAAATCTCTGGATGAAGAGATTTTTAATCTTTGGTTAGAAAATGGAAGGCAGAGCAAGATACGGTATAATTACTTGTTGATAGTTTGGGATGGATACGAATCAAACTATCGGCCGGTGTATGTGGAGCAGCGGGATGAAATCAGCCAGTATGAAATGTTCAGGACAGCCGTGGGTCGTGAATCGCTGGTGGCTGCGTACGATCTGTATTCGGAATCAAGAATCATTTAGGACTGATTTAAAATTCCAGTCTGATCAAGCTATATTAATTTCAGAAGATGTTTGTCCTATAGATTATTTGAAATTTCTCCCTTCCGGAAATATCTTCCCTTGTATAATTTTATTCTCCCGTGGTTTATGAGACAGGAAAGGAGATGTAGTCTCATCAGCACGTGAGCGTGGTTCGAGCGAGAGTTCGGTTTGTATAGGGGCTGTAAGTTTATGAAGCAGTCTGGATAAATTATAGCACCGCTTTACAACAACGTGTATCACTTCGCCTTCATGTTGCAGTTTGCCTTCCACCATAAGTAATTTGGATTGGATGATTTCCTTCCTGTACGTATCAAAAAGTTTTTTGAACACCACCAGGTTAGCCGTGCCGGTCTCATCTTCAATGGTAATAAAACATATACCACTTGCAGTTCCCGGACGTTGTCTCACCAATACAAGGCCGGCTACTTTTACATCGTCACCATCTTTAGCAGCCTCCAGGGATGAAGCAGTACGAATATGCAGTTGCTCTAACGACTGACGAACAAAACTTACAGGATGCGCTTTTAAGGATAGTGAAGTAGTGGCGTAGTCATGTACTACATGTTCAGAAGGTGTCATTTCCGGAAGTACTATATGTTCTTCTGCTATATCTTGTTGGGCCTGATCGGAAAACAAAGCGTGTGGTTGATAGTCTTGCGTAGATACATTCCACAAAGCTTTTCGTCTGTCCTGACCGATGGAACGGAATGCATCGGCATCCGCTAATTTTTCAAGCACAATTTCGGAGAGCCCTGTTTCACGCAGTGCATGAACAGAAGTATATCCGCTGTTTCGTGCCCGCATCAATACTTTCATATCGTCTTCGCGAAGACCTTTTACCTGGCGGAAGCCGAGACGAAGTGCACAATGTTTACCGCCCTTTGCTTCTAGTTTATTGTCCCAATCAGAATGATTTATATCTACCGGTAATACTTCCACACCATGGTTACGTGCATCACTCACAATTTGTGCAGGCTGGTAGAATCCCATGGGCATGCTGTTGAGCAGGGCACAAGCAAATATATCGGGATGGAAACATTTTATCCACGATGATACATATACCAGCAACGCAAAACTCACTGCATGGCTCTCCGGAAATCCATAGCTACCGAAGCCTTCAAGTTGCCGGAACACACGTTGTGCATATTCAAGTGTATAGCCATTGTCAGTCATACCTTTGATAAGTTTATCTTTAAAGTATGAGACTCTGCCTTTCGCTTTAAAGGTTGCCATACTTCTGCGGAGCTCATCAGCTTCTGCTGGAGTGAAATCTGCAGCGACAATTGCGATCTTCATAGCCTGTTCCTGAAACAACGGTACGCCTAGTGTACGTTTCAGTATATCTTCAAGTTCTGGCGATGGATATTCTTCTTTCTCTTCGCCATTGCGTCTGCGTAAGTATGGATGTACCATATCGCCCTGTATAGGACCTGGACGTACAATTGCTACTTCGATAACAAGGTCATAAAAACATTTTGGTCGCAAGCGCGGCAACATGGATTGCTGGGCGCGACTTTCAATCTGGAATACACCAATGGTATCGGCATGACTGATCATCTCGTATACAGCCTCAATATCCTGCGGTATATTGGCCAACGTAAGATCGAGGTTGTAATGTTGTTTGGCCAGATCGAATGCCTTGCGTATACAGGTAAGCATGCCAAGTGCAAGTACATCGACCTTCAGAAATCCCAAGGCTTCAATATCGTCTTTGTTCCATTCGATGTTGGTGCGGTTTTCCATGCGTGCGTTGATAATAGGACACAGGTCTGCCAGGTTGCCCTCCGTGATCACAAAGCCACCGGTGTGCTGTCCGAGCTGACGCGGAAAACCCATAAACTGCTCGGTAAGCTGTAATACTTTTCGAATGGTAGGATCATCCGGATTTATACCCTGACTGACGATGCGATCTTTATCAAACCCTTCATCGCGAAAATCCCAGATCAATCCCGAGAGTCGTTGAATTGTATCAACGGAGAGTCCCATTGCTTTACCTACATCGCGGATCGCACCGCGGTGATGTTGCTGCGTAACCGTTGCTACAATGGCTGCCCGTTCTCGTCCATACTTCTTATATATATACTGCATAACTTCTTCGCGTCTTTCGTGCTCGAAGTCTACATCTATATCAGGAGGTTCATTTCGTGCCGATGAAATGAATCTTTCAAAAAGTAAATCGAACTTGGAGGGATTAACTGAAGTTATACCAAGACAATAACATACTGTAGAGTTAGCAGCAGAGCCACGTCCCTGACAAAGAATTTTTTCTGAACGTGCGTAACGCACAATATCGTATACCGTGAGAAAGTATTCGGCATAGTTTGCATGCTCGATAAATTTTAATTCCTTCAATATATTGGCTTGTATCTTTTCGGGTATATCTTCTCCAAAGATTTTTTTAGCACCCTCCCACGTGAGGTGGGTAAGTTCCTGCTGGGGCGTGCGCCCTCCACTGGTAACTTCTTTTGGATATTGATATTTAAGTTGATCAAGTGAAAATGTACAGGATGCAGCTATGACGTTTGTCTGTTCGATTGCCGCCGGATATTGCCGAAAGAGCCGGTGCATCTCTTCAATGGGCTTGAGGTATCGTTCAGCATTGGCGTGCAGACGGAATCCTGCGGTATATATAGTGCATTTTTCACGAACACACGTAGCTATATCTTGTAATTCCCTGCGTTCAACATGATGGTAGTGCACGTCATTGGTGGCCACCATGGGTATATTCAGTTCTTTCGAAAGCTGGTGGATCCGATGCAGTAGTTTGGCATCATGACCGCTATACGTTCGTGATGCTCCTATATTGAGTTGTTCTCCTAATACCTGGCGATACTCACGAACAGCATTTTTGAAAGCATCATCAAAATCAAAAAAGGAATTGAGTGTGTCGGGTGGAATAACGATGAACTTTGTTCCTTCTGCATACTTATATACATCTGCTTTGTATAAAAAACATTTACCTTTTTCAGCGCGCAGGTTCCCGGTGGTAAGTAAATTGGATATCCGTGCATACGCTTGGATGTCAGTAGGGAGTGCGAGAAGACTCGGACCATCCAGCAGATCAAGGCGACAAGCCGGTATAATACGAATGCCGTTTTTCCGGGCTGCTACATGGGCACGTACCAGGCCAGCGAAAGTATTGCGATCCGTAATCGCTATAGCCGTATAGCCATAAGCAGCAGCCTGCTCAACCATTTCTTCCGGATGAGAGGCTCCCCGCAGAAAGCTGAAGTTTGTCGTTACCTGTAACTCTATATAGCTCATACTCCTCGTTCTTTATCTATACTATATATTATATTTTTATGTATTTCATCAGGCAAAGAACCCGTGAATAAACCACTGGTATATCTTTTCGTGATAGTGTCCGAGACGAAAGAGCCAGTAACGATTACCGGCCTCGTCTTCAACACGATAATAATCCCGGTGCTCGCCTTGCTGCAGCCACCATTCCTGTGCAATGCGTTCAGGGCCATCAGCTTTTGCTATATTGATCACTTTTCCTTTATAGCGGAAAAGCATAGGTGGATAATCCGGTATAGGTGCCGACACATCAATGCTTTCAGGCACTTTCAATAACTGTGGAGGTCGAGGTGTATCGCGCCAGAACGTTGTTGGTTTCTCCTGCAGTGATGTTGCTGCCTTGAACGATCGCTCCGGCCAATAATGTTCATCCGGAAGATACCGATGTATAGTATGTATACCGATCTTGTTTGCGAGTCGGTCGATGAGTTCTGCCAGACGCACATCGTTCAAGCCACCTGAACCTAGCCACATTGCTTCCTGCTGTGGATGATGATCTTCTACAACCGGTGCTTCGAGTATAAACAGTTCAATGCCCAAGCCTGGTTCTATAGTTGCCAGTTTCAACTGAAACAATTTGAACAGATGCTCTACATGATGGGAGGGAAGATGTGTACCGATAGATACCTGTTCTGTTTTTCCATCGACACGATAACATTTTAATATAGCCTTACGAAGTCCTTTTTGTTCCTGCTGTAAGCGTGCGCACAGTTTCTCCAGCAATTGCTGCAAGGCCATTTCTATACCAGGTGCTGTAACGATCGGGTCGAGACAGGGCAGACGTTCGTGATAGAGCTCCGGGACTTCTATAGGTTCAAGCGTTTCATCCAACTGTCCTAAAGCCTGTGCTAACCGCATCATAAAATGATTACCGAAGCGCTTCCGTAAAGATGTACGCGGCATGCGAATGAATTGCTTTACCTGGTGAAGTCCAAGTTTATGTAAGCGCTCTGCTACTTCCGGCTCCGGTCGCAGTGCCTGAGGTGGTAAATGCATCAGCGCTTCTATATGTTTACTTTGTTCAATGACAATGCTATTGCCAAAGCGTGCTATACCCCAGGCCGCACCGATGGTATCGGCCATCGCTGCATGTACATGGTAACCGCGTATATATAGTTTGGTAGTGATGTTTTGTAAGTAAGGTATATCTCCGCCCCACAAATGTGGACAACCCGTAACATCGAGTATAAGTCCATCGGGAGGATCTGTTGCTACAACCGGAGTAAAGCGAATGCACCACTCCGCTAATCGATTTAATAATTTATTTGCGAGATCGGGTATATCATCCTGTATTTGCAGCGAGGGTATCATGGCACGCGCATCAGCCAGCACCATGCCGCGTGTTATACCTTGTTGCTCTGCTATAGCATTAGCAGCGGTAATGATCATGCGACCGTGTTCACTGGCACGCAATACAAACGGCAATGTCTTGAACTGTGGTTGTCGGAGTGTAAACCAGTCGGTAGTCAAGTACCGGAACCAGATCGAAACATAACGCTTTGCCATAGTATCATCCTGCCTGTTTTTGTGTATGAAGTACTGTAAAGGAAGGTTGATATACCGGTACAAAGCGTCCGTCTATCCATTGTATATCCCATGTGCCGGGTTTGCCGTTGCGTATGCGTTGAAGATTTACTCTCCACTTTGGAAAACCTATACCGGGAAGTTCATCTATAGGGGCACTGGGCAGTGGCGAAATATACCAGCGGGATATACTGGCCGTGGTACCTACCGTGCGCGGCTGATTACGAAGCAGGAAACCTGTTACCTGACTTTCTTCTACAGCCAGTTGAAGGCGTCTTGACTGTGTGAAGGTTATGTTCGGAAGTTCACCTACTACAGCCGCAAGTGCGCTACATTTAAGTGCTTCGTCCAATGCCCAGAGTGCATCTTTTTCTTTTTGTACATCGATGAAAATAAACCGGTCCGGATCCAGACCAAAATTCTTCAACGCAGGTGGATAAAGTATACGCGATGAACTTATCCAGAGAACGGCTCCCGTATTGCCAGTGAGTATATTTAACAATCCGTTAAGAAAACCGATAGTGGCAGCTGTCTCTTCAGGCCTTGCGGATACAAATTCGTGGATAGCACCAAGCGGAAAGGTTGCGTTTGGAAAAGCATACTTCATCGGTCCTAAGCCCGATTCTAAAACTGTATTTTGTATAGTTTTAAAACCCTGAAGACGAAGTATATCGGCCTGCAGTCCTGCGAGAATATCGGCTTTCTGTTGAGACACTTGTAGCGATTTGACACTACAAATTTATAAACTAATTATGTTAGTTTTATATTCTAATTTAATTAGTTTTGTCTTATTGTAAGGAATTTGATCCGTACGTAAAATTTCAACATTCTCAATTGAGACAATGTCCCAAATCTTTCTCAATAAATAAAAGCTCTATTGTATTATAAGACTGTATTATATGACTTCGATATACCTCTGTGCCTTGTACGAGAATTCGTTGACCATTTTTTATGAGAATGGTTACATTTTCTATTCCACAACGGCCGGTAAACTATATCACAGCGCCATGCGTCATCAGCAGCCAACTTCAGCAAGCCTCTCTATTTAAAATAAATACCTGAATTCAAATCATCCATAAGACTTGCTCCGGTCGGATGCCATCCTAACGTGTGACGTGTTTGCTCACTTGAAGCCTGGCAATTCATAGAAGCAAAATGCGTAAACCATGTAAAGTGATGTTGAGCTTCTTCCGGACTTTTGCTTATCGTTGGCACATTCAACCCGTTGCCTATACTTTCAGCAATAACACGAAAGTCAACACCTGATTCTGCGACTGCATGGAAAACCCGTTGCTGCGGACGTTGTTCTATAATAAGACGATATACTATAGCTGCATCAAGCCGGTGCACTGCGGGCCAGCGATTGCTACCATCTTGTATATATACTGATTGTTGTTTCTGTCGGGCTATATCAATGATCATGGGTATAAAACCATGATCTCCTTCACCATGTACAGTAGGCGGCAGGCGCACTATATATACTTGTACACCCTGGGCAGCCACAGCGTTTGCAGCTTCTTCGGATGCAGCACGTGGAATTTGATCAGAAGAAGGAGGTACATCACTTTCAATAATAGGTTGTGACTGGCGCAATAGTCCGATGCCGGAAGTGATCACCAGCGGTTTGTTTGTACCAAGGAGTGCAGCACCGAGCGCAAGAATAACATGCCTGTCGGTTTCGCAGTTTTCTTTGAACTTGCTGAAATCATGATTGAACGCTGTGTGAATGACAGCATCACATTGGACAGCACCTTCTTTGAGACTTTCAGGATTATCAATATCACCGTGGTAAACATCAGCACCCAGTTGTATCAACGTTTGTGCTGCACGATCCGAACGCACGAGGCCAAGAACATGATGACCTGCCTGCAGGAGATCTTTAACAATAGCGGAGCCCACAAATCCGGAAGCCCCGGTAACAAATACACGCATATACTATTTCATTTTTATCGAAAGCAAAATTGCTATATATGCTTCCGGAAAAACGTGGTCATTTGACCATATTTTTCAGCGATGCAGTTGTGCGTGACGAATGCGCGTAAGTGTCTTCAGGGAAATACCCAGGTAGGCAGCAATCATTCGCAGGGGTAATCGTTGAACGAGTGCAGGCGAGTCACGGATAAAATCATTATACTTTTCTTCCGGAGTTGCGCTCAGTGCAGAAAGCAAACGCTGTCGACTGTTATGTATAGCCCGCGAGATAAGTTGTTCTGCGAAACTTTTGAGTAAAGGAATTTCGGAGAGGAGACGATCAAAATCAGATTTTGTCCACATCAGGATTTCGCTGGCTTCAACGGCAGCGATATTGTAGCGTGATGGAGTTTGTGTGTCGTAACTTTCTGCATCAAGTGTCCATGTGCGTTCAGGTGAGAATAGCAGGATATGTTCACTTCCATCCGGACGTGTACCAAATACACGAACCATGCCCTTAACGATGAAAGTTTTATGACGACAAATTTCTCCCTCCAAAAGCAGAAAGTCGTTACGATGCAATACTCTTGGTGTAGCGAGAGAACTGATCCGTTTCAGATCGCCTTCACTGAAATTAGCATGAGACCGGAGATAGGATTCAAATTCGGGAGTCATATAGCAGCCAAAGGTACGGAAAATACAAAACCAGGGAATGCGTACTACCCGGAACATGTGATTCAGTCGTGCTATACATATTGTATATTTGTGTTCCACCTGAATAACAGGTAGGTTAGGAATCGAGACCAGTCTTATCCAGTCGGGATTTTACTGGTCTCCTTTTTTTTGATTCGTTCCTGTTTTCAATATCCAGCCCTGCCCGGGCGAAATGAGACAAGGCCAGACGGACCGCTATATATCCTGGAATTGTATATATAGGTAGTGCCAGCAACTGGCCCGAAATTTTACAAATCCCCTGCGACTCATTTACCGGTGATGATCCTCTAGTTAAATAATCTGTTATTAGAAATTATACTCTGTACATTTAAACTCACAATGTATGACAAGAACTCTATGTCTGAAATTAACCCTGCTGGTTCTGGTACTCTTCACCGCGCAGCAGGCCGATGCGCAATGTAACTGTGATTTTTATCTTTCCGATTTGCTGATACCTGGTAAGAACATTGTTGAAGGTCGGAATGTGCCCCCCGGATCGGTTGTTTGTCTCAATGCAGCCACACCACGAAATGGCAACCTGTTGTTCAAGCGATTTAACGGAACGTCTGCAGCACCCATCACCATTATCAATTGTGGAGGAAAATATACTGTTAACTCCGGAACGTTGTCTTTTTCCATCAAGTTTTTCGGAAGCTCTCATTTCCGGTTAACCGGTACAGGTGATCCTGCGATCACACATGGTATTGAAGTGAATGGCGGCAGCCAGGGAATTTCCGTTGATAGTCTCAGTACGAATTTTGAAATTGACCATATCGATGTTCACGGACAAAATTTCGCGGGCATCATGGCGAAGACTGACCCGGACTGCAACCCGGCTACGTGGAGAGAAAATTTTACGATGTACGATATTCGTATTCATGATAACTATATCCACAGCACCAATCATGGTGAGGGAATGTATATCGGGAATTCATTTTACGCGGGTGGTATGAATCGCACCTGCGGAGATACTGTAATACGTGTTTATCCTCATGCGATTGTTGGTGCCAAGATATATAACAACGAAATTTTTGATACCGGTGCAGATGGTATACAAGTAGGATCTGCAACGCAGGGATGCGAGATTCACCACAACCGGATAGAGCGTCATGGTCAGCGGCCGTTCGATAACAGGAACGATCAGGGAAATGGAATTCAGCTCGGAGAAGGAACGGGTGGTTTGTGTTACAATAACTTTATACTGAATATACCTCCCGCGAATGCGGTTGACAGAACCGGTTATTCTATTATCTGTCTGGGCCGTGGTGATAATGTTATCTTTAATAATATCATGATTAACCCCAGCAACGGAGGTATGTTTGTTGATGAACGGGGAGGAGCGGCTACTATTACAGGACCTGGTTCCGGTTACAAAATTATTAACAATACCATCATCAACCCGAAGAACAATGGCTTGCTGTTATATAGTGAGTTGGTGGAAATGAATGTTGTTAAGAATAATATTATCGTTAACCCTGAGTTGAAATATATCAGTCACACCAATGGAGTTAAGATCGATTCTGCCGGTAACTATGAGACCAGGAATATCAACACCGTTCAATTCGCAGATCCATCAACCCATGATTATCATATAACAGCTTCGA
>CBIHOZ010000071.1:0-32466 GCA_966211525.1 uncultured Chitinophaga sp.
GCCCGAAAATTACTCCAACAAAATGATCTGAGTATTTCGCAGATATGCTTTGAAGTCGGCTTCAATAATCTCTCGAACTTCAATCGTAAATTCCGCGAGCTGTGCGAGATTACGCCTACGGAGTTTAGGAGATCGCAGGGGTGATTTTTTTGAAAATAGAAGCAAGAAGTAAGAAGTAAGAATAAATCCATTGCATAGAGTACGCAGAGAAGACACCAAGGTCACTAAGTGTTATTCTTCTTCTGATTTTTTTCGGATAACGACTAACGATTAACTACTAACGGATAACGGATAACGATTCCACATCTACGGTGCAAACTTCCATGTAGATTTATAGTCTTCCTTTAGTGGTTGATTCGTAAGTATAGCACGCACGATCTCTACGGGAATGTTTCCTTCCTGGAGGATGCGGTCGTGAAAATCTCTCTCGGTCATTTTACCGGAGTCTACGAGTTCTTTTTTGAGACCGTAGAATTGTAGTCCTCCTACCATATAGGCAATCTGGTATAACGGACCGTAGCTTCCCATGAACGAACGTCTTACTTCTGCAGCAGCGTTGGCGTACTCGTGTCCTACACGTTCCACCAGGAAATCTATACATTGCTGTGGAGTCATTTTACCGAGGTGATAATTGAGCGAAAAGATTATACGCGCACATCGGTGCATACGCCAGAACAACATCCCGATACGATCTTCCGGAGTACGCGGAAAATTTTTGTCCCATAGATTGAACTCCCAGTATAGCGCCCATCCTTCAATCCAGAACGGTGTATCAAAAACATGGCGATACGGTTTATACCGCTCATTCATATACATCTGCAAGTGATGACCCGGTATTAACTCGTGCTGTACCGTAGCGCGTGAGAAGTGCGGATTATTACCGCGCATGCTCATCATCTTCTCGCGATGTTCCATGGTATAGGTAGGATACGAAATGATGATCTCCTCTCCTCCCAAAAAGAATGGATTTACCTTCTGTGCTTCCGGAGACATCATGCGCATGCGCCAGGTCTCTTTCGCCAGTGCCGGTATGGTAACAAGATTACGTTGCTCTATAAAACGAATCGCTTCCTCGGCAAGTGAATCTACCAAAGCCGGTTGCTGCCCTGCGGGAACATAGGTGTTCTTTACTTTCTCCATCGCAGCTTTCCAGTTGTTACCGAAGCCCATGGCCTGCGAGGCTTTCAACATTTCAGCATCACACCACGCAAATTGTTTCTGCGCTATCGCGATGATCTCTTCAGGAGTATACGATATAAATTCAGTCTGCAAACTTTTTATCAGCGCATCACGCCCTATAGGTCTTCCTATAATACCGCTGCCATCATCTTTGATGGAAGTATTCACATAGTGTTTTTTGAGAAACTCTTCGTAACGCTTCAACGTAACCCACAACGTATCATAAGGCTTTTGCACCCACCAGGTACACTGCGGATCATATGCATTAAAAAACACACACGACTCTTTGAGATTTTCACGCAGCGACTTAACTACTTCTGAAGCTTTATCTGCCTTCTGCCAGCTTGCGTATGGTGTGGCTTTACTGATCTTGTCCTGCGAAGCTTTTATAGCGCCCAGCATATCGTCAAAGCTCTTGGCGAGCACCATAGCGTTGGGTGTTGCGCCTCGTCTGCGTTCACGGATAAAGGTATAGATCGGTGCAGCGAATTCTGTAACGTACGCTACTTCCTCAAAATCTTTTTGTTTGATCTTCAGGAAGTATAGCTCTTTGTCAATCTGATTTTTCAGCAATATATAGTCTGCCTTTCCTTCCTGCGACAACTCATCAAATGTAACTTTCTTCAGCGCATCGTTCCAGTCACCATAGAACTTTACAAAACGGCCGTAATACTCGGCAGATTCGCGTATAGTATATTTCCGCATCAAGGCATACTTGTCAGCCTCGAACTGACTGATCATTTCATACAGCTCGTTGCCATAAACGGATGAAATACTAACGCAGCAAAAGAATATTACCTGGAATAAAGATTTACGCAGACGCATGCACAGTGTGGTTCTTATATGCTAAAGTTAATGAGAATGCCGGAAGTTAAAAGTATATACCTGAAAAGCTTCGCGATTTATTGTCTTACCATGCGCACACCGTACACGGGCCCCGCCTGTTGTTGTGGTTTGGCCTGAAACGTTACAGTCACAGACTTTTTCCCTTTGGTGAGCGCTGGCGGTACGGTATATACTATATCGTAGAATTTACTGTCTTTGTACTTGTTGAGATCCTCGCTGGCAATTTTGGTTCCGTCTACCAGTATATCAAAGTTACGGCCGCGATTGTCCATGCCCCAGTACGTTGCCGTAAGGTTGTGTGTTGCACTGGCATCTACTTTCATAGTGAATACCAGGTTACCACCATCGTTCGCTACTCTGAACTTACGCGTATGCGATTCGCCTGTTTCAGTTTTCTCACCGGTGAAATTGTGATCGCGTTCCGGTTGCATCTCGCCTACGCGTAGGTAGTCCGTTGTGCGTTGTTCCAGGACGTATTCCTGTTTCTTTTTCTCTTCATATAGTTTCTGCTGCTCCTTCCAGCTTTGAGGCGTAAATACATCCCAGTATACATTGTAGTGCTCATCGTCCAATTGATAGAAGGGCTGTAGCGTTACATCTCCCGGGAAGCCGGTCTTCTGAGTCTTGAACGTAAGCGGATCCGATGCATCCTGCTTCAGCCATTGCTTTACATCGGCATCGCCCGTTACAAGCACCGGTATACCGTTCATCGGATCAGGTTCTTTTGTTCCGAGATTACCTGCGAGCAGCACGGGACCATAGAAGAAAGCTTTGCGTGAAGCATTATCTGGCATAGCCATGCTATATAATGAAGAAGGAAGTATCAGTTCGATCACGTCACCGTTTTTCCACGGATTCGTCAATACCCAATAGCCTTCTTTATCGACTGCTACATTTTGTGTAGCCTTACCGTTGATTTTAATAACCGGAGCCGCCTGCAACCAGTACGGCTTACGAATGCGCACCGGTATAGATTGTGGCTTTGTTGTGTTGATGGTGAGCTTAACCGTTGGATCAGCCGGCAGGTTTGCATTCAGTGTAACCTGTAATCCTTTATCCTGCCAGTTGAGCTTGGAAGGAATGAAGAGGTTTACATACAAACTTCCATCCTTTCCTTTGAAATATATACTTTCGCCATACTTCACATGGTTCTCGATGCCCGACCCTACGCAACATGTAAACGTATGGAACTGATCACTGAATTCCTTGCGCGTACCCATGCGTAGCGGTACAAAGTAACACATCATACCATCGTTGTGATTTTGGGATGCAAGTATATGATTGTATAGCGCACGTTCATAAAAATCCATGTACGATGCGGATGGCTGCAAGGCAAACAGGTGCCGCGTAAGCTTCAGCATGTTATAGGTATTGCAAGTCTCCATGGTATTATCGGTGAGCTTGTCGTTGAGTACATCGGGCTTGCTCAGATACTCATAGTTACTATTGCCACCCGGAGCAAAGGTGTGATGCTTGACTATCGTTGTCCAGAAAAAATCAGCGATGTCAAAATCTTTTTTCTCGCCGGTAAGCTGATAACGTCTTACCGTACCAATTGCTTTTGGAATTTGAGTATTGGAATGTTTACCCGGCAATACATCTACACCCATGGCGAGTGAATCCAGTATACGCTTGTCATGGAATTTATAGGACAAATCAAGATACTTTTTATTTTGGGTGAAGGCATATGTATTCACCAGTACTTCATTCATACCACCGTACTCGCAGAGTAACATTTTTTGAAGTTGCTCATCGTTCAGGTTCTTTAGTATGTCGCCTGTCCAATCGGCAATACCTTGCTCGATCTTTAACGCTTTATCATTATTGCAATAGAGGTATGCATCCAGCAGACCCGCCATTACTTTATGTACGGTATACCAGGGCGACCACGCTCCGTTCAGATCAAATCCGCGTGAGCGTATATTTCCCTGCGATACTTCGAGAAACACAGTGTCCTCTTTCGGTATAGCTCCTACATAACCAGTCTTGCGTGCTTTCTGGCATTCTTCCAGTTCATCCACTATATAATTTACCCGTTTGAGATACTCGGGATCTTTTGAGACACCATAATGCATGGCGCAGGCTGACAGGTAATGTCCTAATGTGTGCCCCGCCAGTCCGGAATCTTCCCATCCACCGTACTTCTTTCCTTTGGGCTGAAGTCCTGAATGCGATCTGAACTGAGCCAGCAACCGATCCGGTTCAATCACCAGTAAGTACTTCAGGTCGGCATCCATCGCCTGCTTGAACGGGCTGTCCAATATTTGTACTTCGCTGAGATGAAAGGTATAGGCTTTAATATCCACGATCGGTTTAATTCTGACACGATCGTTATTCACTTCAGGCACATAGGACTGTGCCACAGAAACATGAGCCAGCACTACCAGTAACAGGTATATAGAGAGTCGCTTGATATTCATATCGGGTTTGGGATATATAGTATATTGATGTTAGCAGCTGTTTATTCTACGATCCATTCCATAATACCTCCGGAATGATCTTTCGGTAACGTCACCTCCAGGCGCAAGGCCTGCGTGGTTACGGGTTCGAAAGACACCGTTGAGTATATATCTTTATTTACCTCGTAGGTTGTTTTATTCTTTACCGGTTTCCACGATTCACCGTCTTTGTATAGCAATCGCCAGCCGGCCGGTATACGGCATCCGCCAAAAGGACCGTCATCAAACCAGTATACTTTGGAGGATGTAACGGAAGCTGGTTTTTCAAAATCATACTGTACCCATTGCACAGTATCTTTCATGGGCCACCAGTGATAAAATATTACCGATTGATCATTGGAGTTCTTCGGTTCCATCTGATCGTTCAACGCCATCAATGTTCGTGTACGATGCGATGCCGTAATCTTGCTGCCAGATGCAACGGTTGGGGCAGGCAACGGCTGTGCTGCATCGGGCTTCTCGGGAATCCACACCATCATCTCTCCGGCACCACGGTGTGCCCAGGCGTAATACGGAATCAATTTAACTTCGGTATTTGCCATGGTAATGTCTTTTGCATTGAGACGCGATGCAGATTTACCGGCTCCCTCAATTTCATACAAACCTTTTAACAGGTTTGCATCAAAATTACCTTTAAGCGGTGATGCTGAAGCAAGCACAAGATTGAGTACGCGATTGTCTTTGTTATCAGGCCACTCTGCGCAATATACCAGCGGGCCGCGTTGTATAGCGAGTTTACCGCGGTCGGCTTCTACTTTCGGATTGGCGGCTATTCTGCGAATCGGCATCGGGAGTTGCACATGAATGCGATCTCCCTTCTTCCACTTCCGGTTCAGCACCAGGTATCCCTGCTGCAACGTAAGGGCTACCGGTTTATCATTCAGAAATACTTTGGGTTGCTCTGTATAGGAATCACTGAAGGTATATAGATCACTCGGCATCGGCTTGTTTATAGCCCAGCCTGGTATCCGCACGCGCACGTCAAAAGCTGTTGTCTTTTCGGGCTGGACCGTAATCTCTATATCACCATCCCATGGGTAGTTTGTTTTCTGTTCGAGTGTTACAGTGTTGTCGGGCAATTTAAATTGTGCACTGCCGGCAGCAAATAAATTTACATATAACGACTTGTCTTTTTGCGCATAAAAGTATCCGCCAACAGAAGGCACAAAGCGTGCTACATTTCCCGGACAACAGGCACAACTGAACCACGGACTTCTCGCGTGTTGTCCACGTGACTCCAATGGATTGGGATAAAAGAATTTATCACCGGTAAGTGCAACGCCTGAAAGAAATGCATTGTATAGCGTACGTTCGAGTACATCATAATACCGGGCATCACCGTGCATGAGGAACAAGCGGTAGTTCCAATATACATTTGCGATGGATGCACATGTTTCATTATAAGCAGACATGTTGGGAAGTTCATACGGTTTTCCGAATGCTTCACCATGCCCCGTGGCGCCTATCCCGCCCGTCAGGTATATCTTTTTGGAAACAACATCTTCCCATATATCATCAATGGCTTTTATATAGGAAGGATCGTGTGTAAGCGCTGCTATATCTGCCATACCGGCATACATATAGGTAGCACGCACCGCATGCCCCACGGCTTCATGCTGATCAACCACGCGGAGATGTGCCTGATTATATTCATCCTTGCCTGGACCGCGTACATCGAGAAAGAACTTGCCGGTATCCAGGTATTTCTTATTGCCGGTTACCTGGTATAATTTTGCCATGGCAAGCTCGATGATCTGGTGACCGGGGTATATATGCAGTTTATGCGGACCAAAATCTGCGCATACACGATCTGCCGCCCGGATCGCTATATCCAGGAAATTCCGTTTACCCGTAGCATGATAGTGGGCCACGGCCGCTTCAATGAGATGGCCTATATTATATAGTTCATGACTGAGATCTTCTTCTTTTTCCCAACGCTTTGAACCGGCCCACTCGTGCGCATGATCGCCCATGATAGTGCGGTTGGTATATATATAGCCGTCCGGTTCCTGCGCTTTACCGATCAGGTCAATCAGTGAATCCACTTTTTTCTCCAGGGCCGGATCGCGAAATATCTGGAATGAATAGCACGCACCTTCGATGATCTTGTAAACATCTGTATCATCAAAGGTAAATTCTGTGCAGAAGTTTCCGGTCTTTAACCCGGCCGCGATCTCGAAATTTTTAATGCGCCCTGTCTCACGGCATTTTGCCAGCGTAAACGGAATCGTTACATCATGATTGGTTTTAATACGCGGAGCCCAAAAGTTATCGGAGAGTTTTACCGATGTAAAAAGTACAGGATGAATCGGATAATCTCCATGCTGGGCTTGCAGGACGCTTGGACTGCTCCATAAGCTCAGCAGAAAAAGCAAACTTAAAATGGCAGGTTTATTCATATCGTTTAGCATCTATGGTGTAGCTGGATGTATAGTCAGCATTCACTATTCACAAACCTACACCAATACCCAAACGTTTTTTTTGTTGATCTTATCTTTTGCTGGTAAAATATTATCATTCAAAATACAACAGTCGCGTGTCGCCCTATCACACCATTCGCAACGTTATACGCGCAATTCCTGACTTTACAGTATATCGAAGAAAATTACCGTTCCTGTTATTTCCACTTCTTTCATCCGCGTATTTACTTTACTATTTGTATTACCTAATTTGCTTCGCGCTTCCTCCTACCGGAATGGATAAAGAAAATACATCTGTACTATACAAAACGGCACGTCTCGCTTCCATCCTGGGACATCCGTTGCTCACGTTACCTGTATTTACCACGCTGCTGGCATTTAATCTGTTTGATCCGTCCAAAGCTACGTGGGTATCGCTCCTGATCGTTGGCGTTATTGTACTTCCGGTAACGGTTAGAAATTACATCAAGACCAAACGAAAGGAGTATACAAACTTCGATATATCGGATCAACACCAGCGCCAATCGTTCTATCCGTTTGTCATTGCGCTGACAACGTTCGTAACCGCAGTACTATATTTCACACCGGGAACAGAATCGTTTTTCACAGGCACCTGTATACTTCTTGTTTTGCTGATCGCATCGGCATTGATCAACCGCGTGGTCAAATGTTCCCTGCATACTTCTGCATCCATTTATCTTGCAACGGTGCTATGGCAGTTCTCCGTAGCAGGGAGCATCGCTATGTTTGCGTTTACGATCGTCATTGCGACTTCACGTCTTATTCTGAAGCGCCATACAATTGTTGAGATTATTACCGGAGCAGCTACCGGGTTTACAGCAGGAATAGCCAACAACTATTTTCAACGATAGATTTAGTGCACGGCAGCTAATTGAGACGCGGTTAGTCTTCTTCTGTTTTCTGCATATATACTTTTAATACCTCGTATTGCAGGCGTCCAGCCATAGGGTTGTCTGATGCACCATTGAGCATGACCAGCATGTACGCAAGACGAGAAAGTTTCCATTCTTTCCGTACAGTATGCGCATTATTATCGGAGACATAAATGGGTTTGAAATGATCGTTCACCGGCAAACCGTTATAGGTACATACCTGCATGGCACGCTCCACGGCAGCACATATTTCATCACACGGATCAAACCCGATATCGACAAGCGACCTGGTATTGAACATGAGACTTTGCTGATGTATAGCATCTTCAACTGCATCCCACGGAGCATTGCCCAAAAACTGCCGCACTTCCAATGTATTCACTGACATAGTATCGGGATTTAATGTGATCGTACAGAAATTTGTAAAAATATATGCCGGGCTGATGATTTCCCTTCATGCAAATCCCTTGTTGAAGGATGGATTTCGTTCCTCAAAAAAATCCCGGCCGGTCTTTATTTATAACTAAATATAATACACCCTGAGTATATTTGCATCCTGCTTTAATTAATCTCTATGCATCTGAAACGATTTTATTTTAACCCGGTGATGCTGTCTGTTGTGACAGCCGCGATGTTGTTGTACGGCTGCAACCGTTCATCCCAGAATTTGAATTCCTCCGAAAGCATTAAACCCGAAACGATGAACTATATAGAAACTTTTCAGGCTGATGTTTGCGACAAAATTCTGCTGGAGTATTACAACAAAATATCGGATGAGCGTGATAACATCGCTCCGCATAAACAAGCTGTGATCACTGACACCGACACCATCAAAAAAATCATTGACCTGATCCACGCCTTCCCCGACAAAGGTGACATGATGGTTAAGATGGGCGATGTACCTGTATTGAAAGTTACGCTGATCTACAAAGACAAAGCTGCATTTTTCAAATACTATGAAAACTCGGTTCAGACTCCTGCAACTTCTTTCTACTCTACTCCACCCAAAGAAGAAAAACTTCTGTATGAGTTGCTGATGGCCGCGGTGAATTCATAAGTTCAAGGCTATATATACTTTGCAACACAGCCGATCACTCCATGGGAATAAGTTTGTTTTTAATAGCATACTTTACCAGTTCGGCTGTGTTCTTCAATCCGAGTTTATCGAGTATATGCGTCTTATGCGTATCTACTGTTTTGGTACTGATGAAGAGCTGATCTGCAACTTCCTTATTACTCTTTCCATTCGCCACAAGTGCCAATACTTCACGTTCGCGCTTGGTAAGGTCTGTTACCTTTAAACGTTCTTCGGTTTGGAGTGTGCTCTTCTCTTTTTTATAGAAGTCTTCAAACACCAGACTCGTAATAGCTTCGTTAAAATATTTACCGCCCTGGTGCGCCATGCGAATGGCATCCAGCAAAATATTGCGCTCTACATCCTTGGGTAAATATCCATCTATACCCGACTGAATGCCGGCCGTTACAAATTCTTTCTTTACCTCCATGGACAGGAGTATAATTTTAATCTTGCTGTTGCGTTCTTTGATCCAGCGTGTAGCTTCAATGCCCGTCATGCCTTTCAGCATAATGTCCATGAGTATAACATCAGGCATGAGTATATTTACTTTGTTCACGGCATCTTCGCCACTCGAGAGCGCTCCCACCACTTGTATATCATCCACCTGTTTCAGCATGATTGCCAATGCATCACGAACCAGTGTATGATCATCTACCAACAATACTTTTATGCGTTCTGTCTTATTCATCGGCTAAAAATCTTTGTATCCACTCCACCAGGTATGTATCATCAAAAGGTTTTGTAAGCAACAGGTCTGCTCCTGCTTCTTTGCCCATGCGTGCACTCTCTTCACTGGCATCGGCCGTCAGCACGATCACAGGAACTGCACTATATTTTTCACTGGAACGGATTTTTCGGATCAGCGAAAGGCCGTCCATCTCAGGCATCAGTAAATCGGTAATCACCATATCAGGAATGCGCGATGCCATCGTATTCAGCGCATGCACGCCATTTGCAGCGATATGAACTTCGTATCCTTCCATTTGCAATATATCGGCTATACTTTCCGCCAATGGTTTGGTGTCGTCAACGATCAGAATATACTTCATATCAGCCAACCGGAATAGTAACGGTAAAAACTGTGCCTTCACCAGGTTTACTCGATACAGCAACCTCTCCTCCGATCAGGTCCACAGCTTTCTTTACAATGGACAGTCCCAGCCCTGTACCTTGAATTGTTGCGACATTGGTACCGCGATGAAACGGGTCAAAGATCTTGGGCAATTCCTCTTCGGGAATCCCCAATCCTTCATCACGAACCTGCACGATCAGCATTTTACCTTCCTGCCGTCCATCCAGGTAAATATCAGTTTTACCCGGTGAGAATTTTATAGCATTGCTCAGCAGGTTAATAAATACATTGCGCAGTAAATCCACATCGGTCTCAATTTCATACTGCTGCAAATTCAAGGTGCGGTGAATGGTATGCGAATGCTTGAAGATATTCTCTACTTCTTCCTGTATGCCGGCGAAGAAAGTCTCAATATTTACTTTGCGTTTTGATATCTGAATTTTACTTTCTTCCGCTTTGCCCAGCGTCAGTACTTCTTCGAGCATGTGTGTCATGTGATCAACCTGCTCCGAGACAACTTTTATTTTACTATCAATAGCATCGGGGCTCATACGACTTTTATACTTTTTAATGTGGTTAACGGATAGACGTATCGTTGCGAGCGGGGTTCTGAATTCATGCGACACCATGGAAGCGAACCTGCTCTTTAATGTAACAAGTTCCTTCTCTTTTTCCAAGGCCGCCTGCAATTTATGCGTGCGTTCCTTTACCTTTTCCTCGAGGGATTGCCGGTATTGTGTAAGCTCTGTGATGTCTTGTCCTACTGCGAGCAGGCCGGTAATTTCTCCGGAAGCATTTCTGCGCGGTGTTGCACTAAGGAGGAGAATGAGTTTATTACCGGCACGATTTACCATCGGGAATTCATAGTGACTAACCGGATAGCCTTGCAATACGGATCGCATCATAAGCTCCGTATCTTCCCAATCATCTTTACTCACAAGCAACTCAAGCAGCTTCTTGCCAGATGCATGCTCTTTGCTATAGCCGGTAACCGAAACAGCCAGTGTGTTCCATTCATTCACACCGCCATTGGCATCTATACCGAAGATGACTGCATTGGCACTCTCGATCAGTTCTGACAGCTCCTTGGCGATGGTTGTAATTTTCCGTTCGTACTCTTTGAGAATGGTAATGTCGGTTCCTACGGCAATGAATTTTGCCAGTTTACCACGCTGATCAAACACCGGGTTGATGTTGATCTTCATCCAGAATTTACGCCCGTCTTTTGCATAGTTAAGAATCTCTTCGGTAACGGAAACACAGGCTTCTGTTTGCCTGCGGATACGCTCTAATGTTGCAGCATCAGTTTCCGGACCGTTCAGTACATCTCTGATTTTCCTGCCCTGTATCTCGGTTAATCTATACCCGGTTAGTTTCTCAAAACTTTCATTTACCCATTCTATATTTTCCTCTGCATCAAGAATGGATACGAGACTATCGGTAGCACTGGCCACGAGCGAGAGACGCCTGATCTCGTTGTTGGCGCGTGTGAGTATATCTATATCCTGCATCGCCCCGATCATACGCACCGGGCGGCCGCTCTCATACAAAATATAGCCTCTGCTGAAAACATATTTATAGGTGCCATTGGCACAACGGAACCTGTAGGTTGCGCTTGTATTGGACTCGCCTCGTGTTACCTCGGAAGATAATTCTTCAATGACACGCGGCCGATCATCCTCATGTATATTTTCGAGCCACCAGTTACCGGTATATTCCTCGTTTCGTTTTCCATAACCAAAAATTACTTCGAGGCCCTGGTTCCAGGTAACTTTATCATCTACCAGGCTCCAGTCCCATACGGCATCGTTGGTAGCGCGTGAAAGTATTTCGTACTTCTCGTTTACGGCCTGTATATTTCGCTCCGCCTGCTTTCGAAGGGTTATCTCGCGCGAGAAACATCCGGCACCAATCACCTGTTTCTTTTCATTATATACCGGGTTCAATGTAATTTCAAAACACGCGTGCTGATCGGAACGCGGATCATTTTCTTCATGCTCTTCCGTGAAATGCTCGCCCGCCAGCGCGCGACTATAGTATTGCATCCACTGCTGTTTCTTCTCTTCCGCTACTTCGGAGAAAAGTATAAAATCGCCAACATGTATATCTATACCATACGCGTCTTTCACAGCATCGAAAAACGCTTTGTTTGCTTTTACCAGTTTCAGTTCATAATCAATGAGCCAGATCTGATCGGGCGAACTATTAATAAGTATATCGAGACTCTGTTCACTCTCGCGCAATCTTTTCTCAGCCTCTACGCGGTCTGTTATATCATTTGCAGTTGAAATGACCATCGGACCATTCTCCATCTCCACTATATCCATCGAAAAGAGCACATCGATTACCTTGCGCGACTTCGTATATAGTTGCACTTCTTTGTTACGGACCTCCTCACCTTTCTTCAACATCGTAACCATGCGTTCGCGTACATCGGAGTCGAGCCATATCGCCAGCTCGTGTACATGTTTGCCTATAACTTCTTCGCGGGTATAGCCGAGCAACTTCAGAAAAATTTCATTCACTTCAACAAATACACCTTCGAAGGTAGCGAGTGCCAAGCCGGCTACCGGGTTGAAATGAAACAGCTTGGCAAAGCGCTGCTCTGAAAGTTGCAACGCTCTATAGGCATTTTTCAATTTCAATAAATTCTCATTGCGCTCAATGGAGTGAAGAATGGCGCGTCTTAATACACGTTGATTGAGTTGCTGTTTGTTGATATAGTTTTGTGCACCTTCGCGTAACACCTGCACCGCCATCTCGTCATCGTCTTCCTGTGTGAGTACAATCATGGGACTGACGGGATATGCAGTACTGAGCTGTCTCAACATGTCGATGCCTGCTTCACCGACTATATCGAGTCCGAATAAAATAACATTTACCGAAGGATTGCTGTGTGAAAAATCAACTGCTTCCTGCAGCGATGTTT
This sequence comes from uncultured Chitinophaga sp., assembly GCA_966211525.1. Lineage (GTDB taxonomy): Bacteria > Bacteroidota > Bacteroidia > Cytophagales > Cyclobacteriaceae > Ohtaekwangia. The sequence goes on from CBIHOZ010000071.1 coordinate 12,877, forward strand.
TCAGAATCACTTGCGCACTGGTATATTCTGTATCTTTTAAAATACTTTGAACAAGTACAACATCCTCCGGATTATCTTCTACAAGTAAAATGGTAATGTTCTGATACATCGCTCAACAAAATTTTACACAAAAAAATATCTCTAACGAAAAGCTGCGTGCAGGTAATAACACGCGAAACAATTATGCCCGACTCCGACACGAAGATCACGTACCGAAGCAGCAAGTTCACACTCGATTACTCGTGAACATACCGGTATAAGATAATCATTTCTTTGATTTAATCACGAAGCTTCTACACCGGAGGAATGAGACAAGCTGCTTAAAGACATCACCTATAAAATGTGAGCCAGCGGATTGCCGGCTCACACCTGGTACTATATACTTGCTATAAACGGTGCTTTCTGCAGGAAGCGGTCATCAGAGAGCTGCTGTACCAAAAAGACAGCGAGGTCTGTTGCGCGGATTTTTTTCCCGGGACAATCATACAGATCGATCGCGATGGGTCCGGTCTCAGCGCTAAGTTCGATCATGGGCAAGCGTACCAGTGTCCACTGCACCGAACTGGCTGCCAGTATCGAAAACTCCTTCTGCTTATCAGCAATAACCGAAGCGAATAACCATTTCATCATGCGAGACAAGAGCTTTGTCCGAAAGCTCTTTCTGTCACCGGGTATATCGATGCTTAAACCTGTTACAACAATATATCGCTTCACATTTAGTTCACGCATAGCCTGTACGATGTGCGCTGTTGCCTGACTGAGTACAGGTGGTTCGCCTTTACGTTGTCCTAATGTACTGATGACTGCATCACAGTTTTCCAGCAGTCTGTATATCGTTTGATAATCGCGTGCATCACCCCGCACAACTTCAATTCGGGAATTCGTTATTGTGACTGTAGACGGATCGCGCACCAACACGCGAATTGCATAACCTTGTTTGATAAGCTGATCAACCAGGTATTTTCCGGATTTACCGGTAGCGCCAAGAACGGCAATAGTTTGATTCTGTTGCATAATGCTTTTTCATAAAATTCAGTGAATAAGAAATAGTGCTTTGCTTGACGAAAGCAAAGTATGCTGCACCGGCAGAAAGGATTTTCTGCAGAAAGGTGCCGATTGAATATTTATGAAATGCGTTTAATGAGACAAAGATACAACGGATGTGTTATCCGTTGTATCCGGGACCTGTTATTTTTCGAGTACGACTTTATGTGCACTGAAGCCTGTCTCCTGCTGTACCTCGAGTATATATATACCTGAAGGAAGTGCCGTCATATTAAGAATAACACCGCGCTCTGATTCTTTTACCGGAACCTTGAGCAGGTAGCCTACTTCATTGCGTACCTTCACAGACGCTATACCATCTCCATTCGATTCGACCTCTACAAAATCGGCCGTTGGATTCGGATGGATGATGAGGGCATCGTTCACACCATCTATATAAACAACTTTGGAATACATACTGCTTCCATCAAAATCAACTTGTCTTAAGCGGTAGTACGAGCTTCCTGCGAATGGCAACGCATCGTTGTACGTGTAGTCATGCCGTTGTGAGGACGTACCCGCTGCCTTCACGCTGCCGATCGACTCGAAGTATTTTCCATTCTTGGAACGTTCTACGAGGAAATAGTCGCTGTTAAGTTCATTGGCCGTTGCCCATTGCAACACCACCTGGTTCTCACTATTCTTTTTGCCTGTAAAATTCAAAAACGTAACGGGCAGCGGGTTGTTACCATTGCCGGATGCCAGTGCAAACGGACTGAATGATGTTACCACTCCGTTGGTAATGATCGTACCTGCACTCGTAGTACCAGTGGTGCCACCATTGCCCTGATCTTTCCAACGCCCCTGCCCTATATCCCAGCGTGCTATACGCAATGCCGATAAATCGTTTATTGTTCCGCTGTTGCCATCCCAGCTTAGTGTAACATTTATATTGGAAGTACCACCGGTGCGATTCAGCATCCAATACTCCGCACCACTCACATGATCGAGCGAAGCATCACGTTGTGCATTCGGATATACCACCGTAGGGTTGCTGTGGAAATACTGTGCGGTGAAGTGATCAGTAGTTTGTGCAGGTGCCGAAATTCCAATCGGACGATAATGACCATTGTCGCCTACCGGGAATGTAAAAGCAGTGTTGCCCACTTTGCGTACATCGCCATCGATGTGGCTTGCATCGCTTGCTCCTGTAACGGTAGCGCCATTCAGGATTTCCAATATACCATTCTGATATACTATACCATTCGTAAGTGTCAGCTGATTGCGCACCTGTTGTATACCCGATGAGATTGTAATATTATTCGTCTTATTGATCACCAGGTTGTGGAATGTTTGTGTAGCCGCTCCGCTGATCGTGTTGGCTGCGTTGCCTCCGACAAATTCAACGGTACCGCTATTGGCCGTAAAACCTCCGCTGTTCGACCAGCTTCCGTATACCTGCAGGTTAAACGTTCCGCTTGTAGACAACGATGCGGCTGCTATAGCGGAGTTATAGGTGCCCGCTGCAACAGCACCATTAATTGTAAGATTGCGACACTGTGCTCCCGCATCTGCTATAACGGGCATGTTACGAACTCCGGCTGCCGGTATAGTTACGTCCGTGGCAGATGTAGGTATAGAGCCGCACCAGTTTGCAGCATTGAACCAATCCGTGCTCACCGCTCCCGTCCATATAACATCGGATGCTGTATGCGTTACCGGTGTAAATTGTACCGACAGGTACGCAGTACCTCCGCCTTGTATGAGGCGCAGTTCAACCTGCGATGTACTTTCGAGTACACCTGTCCAAAGTGTACCGTGCACATCGCAGCAACCATTGTGTTGCGCTACCTGTGTTCCGTTGATGAGCAATGTAAAATTATCATCGTGTGCCGGTATACTGATCTGATATATACCGCAGGTAAAACCGGATCGCTTGAAGCTGAGACTATAATTTGAGACACCGAGTGCACATCCCTGGTAAGCTGTCCCATTCGTAGCGTTTGCTGTTGATGGCGCTGCGTTGTTGGCCCAGCGTGTGGTGGTGTTGAAATCATAACCGCTCACACCAGATCCATTCTCGGTATAGTAACCGGAATAGTTTGTACCCACTACTGTAGAGTTGAATGCATATACATTCCAGGTGTTGGTCGGATAGGTATTGACTGCCGGCAATGGATTAATCGTAATAGTACTGATCGCATCCAGTGTATTACAGTTGTTACTTCCCGACACGGTATAGGTTGTTGTAACGGTAGGGCTAGCCGTTACCTGGAAACCGGATGTAGCACTCAAGCCTCCGGCTGCTCCTGTGCTGGACGACCAGGTATAGGAGCTTGCGCCACTCGCCGTTAACGTAAACGGTGTACCCGGGCAATACGTTGAACCTGTTGTAGGTGTCACAGATGTATTGGACAATGGATTGATCGTGACCGGAACCGAGTTGGTAGCAGTACATCCCGTCTTCGCTGCGTCTGTCAACGTAACGGTATAGTTATCCGACACAACCGGAGATATACTGGTGCTCGCATTGGACGGTGTCGCGATGGTTCCGTTGTTGGCTGCGTTGCCAGGTGCCCAGCTATAGGTTGCTCCGCTAATCGCCGATGTTGCTGTAAGCGTTGTACTCGTGCCGGCACAAATAGTAACCGGTGTGTTGACCGATACCGGTGTAGTGGCAGCGGGTGTCATGGAGAATTGTAATCTGCCAGGACCGGAGTTGTTGATCAGTCGTAACTCTATGGTACTGGTGGGGCCGATAAATCCGGTCCATACATTGGTATGTACATCGCCCCAGCCATTGTGCTGAAATACCTGCGCGCCATCGATATATAGTGTTACGTTGTCGTCATGATAAGGTATATCAATCTCGTAATAGCCGCACGGAATATTGGTGCGTTTGAAACTCATGGAGTAAAATGTAGTCGGCACAGAGCATCCTGTATAGCCTATACCGGAAGAAGCATTTGCAACGGAGGGGCCACTCACATCTGTCCAGCGACTCGTAGTGTTGAAATTCAGATTGTCTTCGGTATAATAGCCATAGTAATCACCGAAGCCTGTACCATTAAAGCAGTATACATTCCAGGTGCCGTTACCAAATCCGCTTGGTGTTGGTGTAGTCGGAGGATTCTGCACCGTGATAAAACGTGATGCAGTTGAAGTAGCACAGTTGTTGCTACCGGTCACGGTATAGGTTGTTGATACCGATGGATTTACGATAACTGTATTCCCTGTTGTAGTGTTGAGACCGGCAGCCGGTGACCAGGTATAGCTGTTGGCACCACTTGCTGTTAAGGTGATCGTTGTTATACCCGAGCATATAGTAGAAGGTGCCGGAGCAATGGTTGTTGTTGGTGTAGCGGCAACGGTAACCAGCACACTGTTGGCTATAGTACATCCTGTTGTTGAATCAGTACCTGTAACGGTATAGGTTGTGGTTGCTGTTGGTCTTGCTTCAACGCTCGCACCTGTTGCCGGAGTAAGTGTAGCGGCAGGTGTCCACGCATAGGACAATGTTACCGGTGATGTTACCGTAAGCGTAGTGGGTGTACCCGAACAAACTGTTACCGGTGCTGACATCGTCAACGGCACGGTGGATGTACTGAATTGCAAAGTAAGATATGAATTACCGCCTCCTGAATTTTGAACGCGTGCCTCTACAGTAGACGATGTCCCGAGAAAACCGGTCCATACATTGGTGTGTGCATCACAGCAACCTATGTGCTGGTATACCTGTACACCGTCAATGAATAACGTTACGTTGTCATCGTGCGCAGGTATATCAATCTGGTAATATCCGCAGGTAAACCCGGCTCGCTTATGTATGAACGAATAGGTACTTGTATTGGTAATGGTACACCCCTGGTAAGCACTGCCTGCGCTGCCATTGGCATTGGAAGGACTCGTGTTGTTTGCCCAGCGATTGGTAGTGTTGAACGAGAGATTATTCTCGGTATAGTATCCCGCATAGGTTGTATAGGATGTACCGATATAGGCATATACATTCCATACATTATTTCCAAAAACAGAAGGGTCGCCTGCAGGAGCAGCAATGCTCAGATCAGTACCATTGGTAGCACTGGTAATAGCGGGGTTCGATGCAACAATGCGTATGCGATACGCACTGCCGGCTGGTGTACCACCGGGTATAGCGGCATTGATCGTACCGGAAGTAACAGATGTATTGGTACCGATCGTTACCGGACTAGCAAAACTTCCGGTAGCATCCGAGAGCTGCGCTGTAAATATATTGTTGGATGGCGTGTTGGAGAAATTGCAATTAACCGTATAGGTGATCGAAAAAGTTTGTCCCTGGCAAAATGATGTTCCGGTAAAAACGGGAGCCGATAACGTAAGGGCGTTGATCGTCAGGTTTGCCCCGTTGTTGCTTCCGGTAGTGGCAGGATTGGAGCTTACAACGCGAACCCTATACGCAGTGCCGCTGGCCGTGGTAAAGGGAATGGTAGCATTGATCGTACCTGCGTTGGTTGATGTAAGTGTACCAATGGCTACGGGACTTGCAAAACTTCCGGTAGCATCGGATAGTTGTGCTGTAAATATATTCCCGGCTGTAAATGTACCGCTGATGGTATAGGGTATATTTACCGCAGCACCGGCACAAAAAGGCGAACCGGTAATCGTTGATGTTGTGATGGATTGCGAGAAAACATTCCACGAGAGGAATAAAAGACCGATCAGTACAATTGATCTCTTCACAAACAGGTTAGGGCTCATTGGGTTTTCTGGTTAAGGTTGTTGCACCTATACCGACAGAGTCCACGTCTCCCCTGCACCTTGTGAACAAGCAACTTCACGGATATCGGGTTAAGAGATGGGCGCTACGGTTTGTTATAAAGGTACGCGAAAAGACAGCCATCACCCAACAAACTACCTAAAAAGTTGTTTCAACGCTCTAAACTGTCATTAACCCGGATTTCAAGTGTTTTCACCATCGCTTCTCCGCTATTACATCATGTCGTATGGAAATGTTGGAGGTACACTTGCAGGACTGATTATTTTGCTATGGCTATATTCTTTTCAAAGTCGAGCAACCATTTTTTTCGGGCAATTCCACCGCCATACCCGGTCAGATCACCGTTCTCGCCAATTACCCGGTGACAAGGAATGAGGATCGCAATTCGATTATACCCATTCGCCGATGCAACGGCTCGCACTGCGGATGCTATACCCATGCCGGTAGCAAGCTGTTTATAGGAAATTGTTTTTCCATACGGAAGCTGTTGTAAATTCTTCCATACCTGCTGTTGAAAATCAGTACCCGGTGTATGCAACGGAACGGTAAATTGTTGTCGCTTACCCGAGAAATATTCTGCAAGCTCCTTCTCAAGCTGCTCAAGATGTTTATTCGTGCCGGGAAGTATAACGGCATCGAGACGTTTACACAAACTTTTAAATTCAGTTTCGAGCATTCTGCGATTCGTAAACTCCGTCAGGCAAACGCCTTGTGTTGTAGCGCATCCGAACATCGGGCCGAGCGGTGTTGTGAAGCGCACTATATTGATTACTGTTTTCGCCTTCGAGCGAGACGGTGCTTTGCCAAATATAGATCTATATCCATCGGTAAATCCGCTTAACGAATTATAGCCGCTGTCAAACGCTGTGCTGGTAACAGACTCGCCCACGGTAATTTTGTGAAAAGCAGAATTCAGGCGCAGCATCCGCTGATAAGCATGAAAGCTCAGGTTGTGATGTTTCTTGAACCACCTGCGTATCTGGCTCGGCTCTATGCCACGCGTTCGTAAATCATAGTCCTTTATCCGTATATAGGGATTATTATTTAGCTCATCGATCAGTTGCTGAATAGGCTCCGGTGTTGTGCTCGCCTGTTCCAGCGGCTTGCAGATCTTGCATGGTCTGAAACCATTGAGTATAGCTTCCTGTGGCGAATCATAAAAAACTACATTTTCAGCTTTGGGTTTTCGCGCCCGGCAGGCAGGCCTGCAAAATATACCCGTAGTTTTTACAGCCGTAATAAATACACCCTCAAACGAAGCATCTTCGCTGAGCATAGCTTTATACTTATCCTGAAACGTCAACACTTTTTTCATCTCTATACTATATAATTTGCAACAACTATTTTACACAAACAATGATTCGAATGACTGCTCTTTTTGAATACGCGCGATACTCTGTGAAAAGCTGTCCATCATTTTATCATACGCAAAGTTACCCATACTGATTCTTTTTACACCCATACCCGACAAAGTTGTAATGGACGCGAGCCCCGGCATACTCAATACATTGACGGGCAAAGAAGAAGCTTCAACAACCTGACGAATGTCTTCAGCAGACTTTATACAAGGAACAAAAAATCCATCGGCACCGGCGGTGGTATACGCCTGTAATCGCGAAAGCGTTTCATCCATGCGTGCTGGTACATCGAGCAAAAATGTATCGGTGCGTGCATTTATGAAGAGTTGAATGTTGTGCCGGAGGCAGTGATTCCGGATGGCATCAAGTTTCCGGCAGAAAGCATCTGCAGCAACCAGTTGTCGCGTGGATGTAACAACCGAATCTTCTATATTGATCCCGACTATACCCGCATCGTGAAGCTTGTCTATGTTCTCGAGCAGACCGGCAACAGTAGTGCTATATCCGAACTCTATATCAGCTGATACCGGGACACGTACAGAAGCAACAATCCGTTTCAACGTATAGAGCAGCTCGGCAAAAGACATTCCCTCACCATCATCATACCCGAGTGCGTACGACAACGCAGTACTTGATGTACCAATAGCTTTGAATCCGTTCTCCTCGAGTTGACGCGCACTGTGTGCATTCCATGCGTTGCCCAGCAGCAGCGCCTCCGGCTGTTCATGAAGGTGTTTGAAAGTTTCGTATGCATTCATAAATATCTGATTGATGCTGCAAAGAAAAACGGATGCAGCGCCACCCGACAACCGAAAAATTAACAACTATTTTTTCTGTGAAAATTTTCCTAAAAATTCTTTCCTATACCCTGCTGTACAGTATGATGAATGCTTTGCGTGAAAACTGTTATTTTTGAGAAATATTTATGAAGCAGGACATTGTGTTTCTCATGCTCATTGTAGCAATTGTTATCATCGGGGTACTTGTAGCCGTGATCGGATACCTGCTCGTGCGCTTTCGGAGTGCAGAGAAAGACCGGAACATGGTACAGAACAAGTTTGCCGAACTGGAAAATAAAATGGACAGTCTCCAACTTGAATCGCTGGAATCAAGACTCAATCCACACCTGTTTAAAAATGTACTCAACTCCATACAGTCGCATGCATACCAGACTTACTTTGCGCTGGATAAATTAGCCAATGTACTGGACTATATATTATACGAAGCACGCAATCGTTTTGTAACGCCACAGGAGGAAATTGAATTTGCGCTGAATCTTATCGAGATCAACAAGATCAAGGTGAGTCCGTTGTTCGAGTTAAAAGTAAAATCAAAGATCGATGACGAAGATCCGCTCTATACGCAGCGGCTACTGGCGCCACTCATTTCCATCGACCTGATCGAGAATGCTTTTAAACATGCTGACCTGCAAAGTGCTGATGCGTTTATATCCATTGTCTTTGAATTCAAGGACAGTACATTTTCGTTAACAGTGTCCAACAAAATGTCTGGCAAAGCTCCGTTGCGAAAAGAGAAGAGCGGTATTGGCGCGGAAACACTGGAGCAACGTCTCAAACTTATTTACAAGAATAATTACCGGCTTGATCGGTTTACGGAAGAAGATGTTTTTATTGCACACCTAAAAATCAATTTACTTGAACACAAAGCTCAGATGCTTACTGCTCGATGACGAACTGCCGGGACTCACGTACCTGAAAATGCTGTGCGAGCAATTGCCGGAGCTGGAAGTAGTAAAGGCATTTAACAGCCCGGATATATTTCTGAAGGAAGTACCGAATCTCGATTTCGATCTCTGTATTCTCGATATCGAAATGCCTGCGATGAATGGCTTGCATGTTGCCAACCTGCTGCAAGGTAAACCAGTAATTTTCGTTACAGCCTATAAGGAATTTGCTGCGGAAGCATTTGACCTGGATGCGATTGACTATGTGCGCAAGCCTGTAAAAAAAGAACGGCTGCAACAGGCTATACAAAAGGCTTCGAGTCGCATCAGTAAATCTTCGTCTGTTAAAAATTTCATTCAGCTGAATACGGATAAAGGTAAAGCCTTGCTCTTCTTCGACCAGGTTGGCTATATCAAGACTTCTGATTCCGACAGTCGCGATAAAACGGTACAGCTACTGGACGGAACCATTCTTACGTTGAAGAATATATCCTTCGAAAAGCTATTGGAAGTACTTCCCTCCGACCAGTTCTCGCGCATCAATAAAAAAGAACTGGTGGCTATAAAGTCTGTTCATTTTTTCTCGCATGATGAAATCACCACGAGCATTCCACAAGCGTCCGGGAAACCATTGGTACTTACGCTTAGCGAATCTTACCGGCAGGAGTTTATCGGGAAAGTACGGGTGTAAGTGCTAACGTGTTTACGTGTGTACGCTGGTGCGTGTGTACGTTATTGGAAGCCCTGACTTGATATATAGTTTCAAGTCAGGGCTTGTTTCTTACAGATAGTTAGTATCCCGGGTTGTGAGAGAGGTTGGGATTTGCATCGAGTGCTGACTGTGGTATATCAAATATAGTCCGGTGGTCTCCGTTGGGTGTGTGCGAGAGCCATGACTTGCTGGTAAATACACCAAAGCGAATCAGATCCTGCCTGCGATGAAACTCCGCTGCAAACTCGTATCCCAATTCATCGAGAAATCTTCCATACTGTATATCTGCACCACCTTCGGTGATAAGCATGACACCATTCTTATAGGTGCCGTAGTTATACTTGCTGCCTTGCTGTAACTCGGCTCCGGTTACTTCGGCTTTATCAGGTGCTGCCACAAAAGCACGCTCGCGTACCTCGGTAACAATCGCGGCTGCTGCATCGGCCTGACCTGTACGCAAGAGACACTCGGCCTTGATCATTTTTGCATCAGCATACCGGAAGAATGGTACATCGTTACTAATTGCTGTACCGGCAACGCCTCGTTCAATTTCAAATTTGCCAATACGATAGCCTTCATATTCTTTTGTCTCATCGATGTGACCGATCTGTTTGGTATAGTTGAGTTGCACATCGGCCAGCGCAGGATCGAATATATTGTAGATCGGACTTCCATCACTGGCAAACTGCGGTCCGCGTATCCATATATTCAAACGGCTGTCATCTTCATCATACGTATCAATAAACTGAGGTATAGCACAACTTCCGCCCCAAGGCTGTGAGCCGAGTTCATACGTAGCACCACTGGAAGGATGCAATGTTTTCCATGGATAATGAAACCATCCCGAACGTGTCGCATCAAATACAATCGAGAATATCTGCTCGGCAGAACTTTCATTTTCTACAACAAAGTTCGAATGATAATTAGACTCGAGCGTAAAACCTCCGTTCGCCTCGATATCATTTACCTGTTCAAGCGCTTCATCCCACATGGCTTCGCCGATATATACTTCAGCGTTCAGGTATATCTTGGCCAACACCATACGCGCTGCCCAGTGATTCATTTTGCCATATACTTTTTCTTTGCTCAGTACAGGCAGCACTTCCAGCAGTTCTGTCTCAACAAAATCAAATACCTCTGCGCGCGTATGCTGCTCGGGCAGAAAATCGGTTTTGGTGACATCGTCTTCAGTTACGATCGGTACATTTCCAAAGTTATCAAGCAACAGGTAATAATAGAAAGCACGCAGGGCACGTAGTTCTGCTACAAGGCCTTCAACATTGGCCATATTTTTATAGGTACCAATGGAAGTATTTAAAATGTTAAGTGCCCCATATACCCTGCTCCACAATGAACCGGGCTGCGATTGAAACGAGTTCCACGTATGCATGTGCAGCGAACGATACGTTCCGCCATCCACCCACCCGTTGGGACGTGCTGGTGTTACGATAACATCCGAACATTCTTCCTGTAAGTCAAAGTAACCGTGCCATCCGAACATCACGTTCGTGAGACTGGTATATACCGGTGCGGTAAGAGCCTGCAGTATTTCCGGTGAGTTGCCAAGATCATCCTGCGTCAAAACATCATGCGGAGTTTCGTCCAGGTCTGTGCACGAGCAAACCAGGCCAAGAAGAACAAGAGATGCTATATATATTTTTCGATTGATTGCTTTCATACACTATATAGTTAGAAGGTAAGGTTAACACCGAGTGTAAAGGTGCGTGTAGTAGGATATTTATCACGATCATCGTTGCCGGGCGCAAGTCCCAATCGCGTTACTTCCGGATCGATGCCTTTGTAGCCGGTAATCGTAGCCAGGTTGGAACCGGATATATATACTCTTGCCTTGCGGAATGCTTTCATATTGGAAGCATTAAAGTTATACCCTAGTGTTACGTTGTCGATCTTCCAGAAATCACCGTCCTCGATATAGTAACTCACGTACGATTGCGGACTTGACAACGTAAGACCATCGATCTTGTCGTATGCGGTGCTCAGCTTGTTATATACAATCGTAGGATTCTCGTAGAACATGCGCTGAAAGTTCAGGATCTGGTAATCAAACGCACCACGCATGGTTATACTCATATCAAAGTTGCCATAGCGCACGTAGTTATTCCACGCGAGATACCACTGCGGTAATCCGTTACCGAGTATCTGGCGATCATCTTCCGTTACATCTTCAATCTGTTTAATCTCACCGTTTGCTCCTTCTACCAGCCACTTTCCTTCTCCGGCATTATCAGGATCTTCTTCAAGGCCTACACTTTTATAGCCGAAGAAACTGCCGATCGCTTTACCCTCTTGTATCTTGTGCGTTGGTAACTGGATCGGATCTCCGGTATAGCCTGCATAGAAGAAGTCGTTCTCAACTTTGAATTTGTCGTTGGACAAAGAGGTGAGTTTATTTTTGTTGAGTGAGTAATTGAAGTTTGTGCTCCACTCAAACTTGCCGCTCTGAATCGGTATAATATTCAATGCGATTTCAATACCGCGGTTTGTCATCGTTGCAGCGTTGGCACGTGTAGTACCTACCAGGTTCGGAGGCACGGGTACGGGATAATCAAACACCAGGTCTTCAAGTGTACGATCATAATAATCAATAGTACCCGAAACACGATTCTGCAGTAAACTGAAATCGAGACCGAAGTTATACTCTATATTCGTTTCCCAACCAAGATCGGGGTTTGGATTCGCTACAGGCTGAAGTATACTTACCCAGTCTTTTCCGTTAAAATAAAATTGTGAAGAGCTATAGGCATAGCGCGTCAAGGATTGATAAGGATCTGTCGATATAGAACCCGTGCGTCCATAACCCACGCGTAACTTCAACATGTTAATGAGGCTCACATCACTCATGAAGTCTTCATTACTGATGGTCCAGCCGGCTGATATAGATGGGAACAATCCCCACTTGTTGTCACTGCCAAACCGCGATGAACCTTCGTATCGAACGCTGGCAAGTAAATTATACTTGTCGTTGAATCCGTATCCTACGCGACCAAAGAAGCCAATCAGTTTCCAATCGGCTCTATAGCTGTCAACGCCTGATCCGGAGAGACCGAGTTTCAATGCACGTCCTTGTTCGATACTGTGATATGAAAATTTATCGGTTGGAAAATCAAAATTGGAAATAGATGAACCTGTATTGGCATAATCAATATAGCTATAGCCCAGCAAACCGGTAATACGATGAAGACCGATTGTCTTTGTATAGTCTGCCGTCAGGTCAAGATAATTTTCAACCACCGAGCTGTTCTCGATATAGGCAACACCGTTCTTGCTATCGCGCACGTTGGATATATGTTTCATCGTTTGATATGTTCCTGTCTCATTGCTCCACTCGTGCTGTGACCCGACAATTTTCAATTCAAGATTGTCTACCGGGAAATAACTTACCGAACCGGTTAACCATGTCCACTGCGAGTTATTATCGTATACCTGTTCTTCAATTAGAGCCAATGGATTTTCATACTGAAACTGTGCAGGCTCTTCTGACCAGCTGCCGTCAGCATTTTTTACACTGGATGTAGGATTACGGATCAATGCCTGTCGATATGTCCAGCCGTTAAAGCCACCATATTTCTGCAAGCCCTTCAGTACGTTCACATTCATTTTCAATTTGTCAGCGATGAGATATTGTGTGATGTCCATACGGAGTTTAAACTCTTCGTTGTCAGAAGCGCGGAACATACCATCAGCAAGCTGGTAACTTGCGTTCACCGCGTATTGAGTGCGTTCAGTGCCGCTGCGTAATGAAATGTTATGAAAATGGTTGATGGGAGCGCGGGAGATTTCGTCTAGCCAGTCCGTTGAAGAACCTTTGTCATAAGCCGGATCGATTAACCCTTCACCGATGCGTGCGCGTACATCAGAGGCGTTCATGAACTTGGCTTTTCGGTTGAAGCGATCCGTTGCTACATAACCAGCGTATTCAATCACCGGCTGAAGCCCTGCTTTTGCTTTTTTGGTTGTGATGAGGATAACACCATTCTTACCCCGCGTTCCATATATAGCAGAGGCTGATGCATCTTTCAGTACATCTATACTTTCAATATCGTTGGGAGAAATGGAGTTCATATCACCCGGATATCCGTCAACCAGCACCAGCGGTGAAGACGAACCATATATCGATGTGATACCGCGAAGCAATATCTCTGTACCGGCATCCGGATCTCCGGAAGATGTGCTCAGCGTAAGCCCTGCTACTTTACCACGCAGCAACTCGCCGGCATTGCGCACGGCACCGGGTACAAACTCGTTGGGCTTTACCTGCGCTACAGCTGTTGTTACATCCTGCTTGCGTTGTGTTCCATACCCGATAACAACGACTTCCTGCAGCGATGCTATATCCGGTGTAAGCTTTACATCAATCTGCGACTGACTGCCAACCGAAATCTCTTCGGTGTTATAGCCTACAAAGCTTACCACCAGTACTGACTCCGGTCCGGGAACGCTGATTGAAAATTTACCATCGGCATCAGTAGTCGTTCCTGTTGTTGTACCCTTCAAAACAACGTTGACTCCGGGCATTCCTTCATCTGCTTCCGACAGCACAGTACCTCGTACTGTTTGCTGTGCAAAAACATTATTCACGGCTGTCAGCAACACTATATATAGTGTCAACCGGAATACTTGTTTCGTAAAAGTTTCCTTCATAGGGGATGATGTTTAGTGTTAGTATTTTATATAACCAAATTATTAAATGTATACCCTACACTTTTCCGGAATATTAACTGATGCTGATAGGATATTATCCTGCTGAAATACCTATATATAGTATATATCTGTATAGCGTATCAGCATCCGGATGCGCCAGGAAAAACTATAAGCAAACGAGATCTATACCCGCCAGAACCAGCAAGGCATACTTAAGTTGCGGATATACCTGTAGAGATCTATATCCGACAGAATTATTCTATGATAGAATATGAATATATAACGAATATAGCACCCTGTATTACCAGACGCTTATCCGATATTATCTGAATGTAATATTATTTTGATGCATTGTATCCGTGTCCATCAATGCAAACACACGGCCATAAAAAAGGCCGGAACATCCGGCCTCGCTGTTTATAGTCTTGTTTGCTGAATTACATTTAATGGTATCTTTCGGGATTGAAAGGTGTGAGCGATATATCCGTGGCTTCGTTGTTCACGAGTGAAGTTACAAGTTTAGCCGTGCCTGGTGCCAGGCTTAGTCCCATCATGGAATGACCCGTGGCAATAATCAGATTTTTATACCGCGTTGAACGACCGATATACGGCAAACCATCCGGTGAGCAAGGACGCAGACCACGCCAGATCGCTTCCTGCTGCGGCATGGCTACATTCATCTCCGGGTAATAGGCGGGAATCGTGTTCACAATTCCTTTCACACGATTCATATTAATAGAACGATCTATACCGTTAATCTCCATCGTACCGCCAAAGCGCAACGACTTACCCATAGGCGTAACAGCCACGCGACCTTCCAGCAAGATAGATGGTATACGTATATTTTTCGGGACATTGTCCAATGTAAAGCTATACCCCTTGCCGCCTTGGAGCGGGAGATCGAGTCCTAATGTTGAACTAAATATACCTGACCACGCTCCGGCTGCTACAATATATTCGTCAAACGTTCTATCGTCTTGTGCGGTGTGCAGGCTTTTAATAGCCGTGCCGTTCAGCGAAAAGTTTGTTATCGGTGTATTGGTGTGAAACGTTACATTGTTCCTCTTCAAATACGCAATGAGGTTCTTCACAAGTAACTGCGGAATAAGGTGCGCATCACCGGGAAAATATACTCCTCCCCGAACGGTAACTTTTACATCAGGTTCCAGTTTCTGTATTTCTGCTGGTGAGAGTATATGTGCTTCGATGCCGTTCTTATTGGCTATATGTGCCGTCTCTGCTTCTTCGTACTCAGCCTCTTTTGTTTGGTATAGCATGATCAACCCGCGCTCCTGGTAATCGAAATCAAACGGATTGTCTTTTACCATTTGCTGATACATGGCTTTGCTGAGAAGACTTATATCTTTCAATGCCGGTATAGCACGCGCTACATGCTCGTCCGTGGCATGTTTATAAAACTGCCATCCCCATTTTATAAGTTTCCCATTGAGACGAGGCTTTACATAAAACGGACTTTGTGAATTGAACATCCAGCGGATGCCTTTTGATATCATGCCCGGTGCAGCGAGCGGTATGATGTGACTGGGCACGATCATTCCTGCGTTACCGGAAGAACAGTTATCCGACAGATCACCCTGATCAAATATAGTTACAGTATGCCCTGCCTGTCGCAGATAATAGGCTGTGCTTAGTCCGATGATTCCGCCTCCTATGATGGCAACGTTCTTCATGTGTTGAGGTGTTGGTGTGTTAGCGTGTTGATGTTGGATGTATACTATATTACCTGGAAGCCGTGTGCGTAGGGATCTTCTTCATCGTCTATGATGATGGTGTTATAGCCGGTTACTACGGCCCATCCTTCTATACTGGGAATGATTGCCGTTTTTCCGTGCAGCTGTGTCTCCTCTTCTACCCTGCCTATAAATTTAGACCCGATTATACTTTCGTGTATGAAGGGTTCACCCTGCTTCAGTTTTCCCTTGGCGTGCCACTGTGCGAGACGTGCGGAAGTTCCGGTGCCACACGGAGAACGATCGATCGCCTTATCTCCATAGAATACAGCGTTGCGCGCAGTTGATGTAGCATCGATCGGTTTACCGGCCCAGAGTATATGGCTGCACCCGTTGATCGTTGGATCATCCGGATGGACAAAGCTATATTTCGCATTGATGTTCTTACGCAACGTACGACTCCACGCAATCAGCTGATCAGCTTTATAGTGCTCGAGTCCCGGAAAGTTTTTCTGGACATCCACGATCGCATAAAAGTTACCGCCATAGGAAACATCCAGCATAAGTTCGCCGAGATCAGGACACTCCGCAGATATACCTTCGGCTGCGAGATACGCTTTTACGTTTCGTATCTTTACCGACTTTACTTTTTTTCCTTCCTGTTTATAGGCGATGGTAATGATACCAGCCGGAACTTCGAGTCTCAATGTACCGGGTGTCTTCGGAGTGATCAGTCCTTCTTCGATAGCGATCGTTACCGTACCGATCGTACCATGACCACACATCGGCAAACATCCGCTCGTTTCAATGAACAATACACCCATATCATTTTGCGGATCGGATGGCGGATATAGTATACTTCCACTCATCATATCATGTCCGCGGGGTTCAAACATCAGCCCTTTCCGAATCCAGTCGTATTCGCGCAAAAAGTGCTGACGCTTCTCGCTCATATTTTTACCTTCCAGTATAGGACCACCACCGGCCACCAGTCGCACAGGATTACCACAGGTGTGCGCATCGATGCAAAAAAAAGTCTTCCTCAAGCTTGTTGCAGGTTAAAAGTTTCCACTGCATTGCGTGTCCACGTTCCGTTCACACAACGCAAAATATTCAGTTCATTATTATTCCTCAGTTCGAGCGGCAGAAATTGCTCCGGGAAATCCTGGTAGCATACCGGTCTTACAAACCTATATATAGCATCGGTGCCTACAGAGGTAAAACGACTGTCCGTTGAAGCCGGAAAAGGCCCTCCATGTTGCATGGCCTTGGTTACCTCTACGCCAGTAGGCACTCCGTTGAATATCAACCGGCCGCAGCGTACGTGCAATGCATCGATACAAGCTTTATACTCCGGCAGTTCTTCGGGCGATCCGAATACCGTAGCAGTAAGCTGGCCCTGAAGCGATTCTATCACGTGTCTTAATTCAGTCTCGTCTTCACATTTAACAATCAGTGAATACGGTCCGAACACTTCTTCTTTCAAAACAGCGCTGGCTATAAAATCACGCGCGTTTACCAGTGCCAGCGCGGGTGCGCCTTGCCTCTCTGTTGTCTCAGTCTTTACTTCTGTGAGGCGCATCACACCTTTCTGTTTCAGTGCTTCGGTTCGTTTATGTTTATAGTTCGCAGCTATACCGGTATGCAACATGTTGCCCGGTGCAGCCTGTGCTACTTCTACTGAAAGTTTATGCAGGAAAGGCGCGAAGCCTTCTGTGTCAACTGCTATTAGTAAACCGGGGTTGGTACAGAATTGTCCTACACCCAACACAACGGAGGCAGCGAATGTAGCCGGCAGTGCTTTGTTGCCACGTATAGCCCCGGGCAACAGCACTACAGGATTTATACTTCCCATCTCTGCAAAAACAGGTATAGGTTCCTCTCGCTGATTTGCCAGATCGAAAAGTGCTTTACCTCCGGCAAACGATCCGGTAAATGCTACCGCTTTTGTAAGCGGATGTTTTACCAGCTGTTGTCCGGCTTCTATACTGGTATCGGTAACTTCCTGAAATATATCTTCGGCCAGTGAACATTGTCTTAAAGCCGCACGGATAGCACCGGCAACCAACGATGATGTTTTCGGATGAGCGGGGTGGCTCTTCACCACAACGGTACAGCCAGACGCCAATGCTGATGCCGTATCGCCACCGGCAGTCGAAAATGCCAGCGGAAAATTACTGGCACCAAAAACAACAACCGGTCCAACGGGGAATAACATTTTACGAAGATCGGGCTTCGGTGCAGGCTTTCGCTCGGGATCAGCGGTATCAATGGAAGCTTGTACCCAATCTCCGGCTTCAAGTAATTTAGCAAAAGCACGAAGTTGATTCGTGGTTCGTCCTCTTTCATTTTTGAGCCGGGCCTCTGGAAGACATGACTCCTCTCCTGCGATTGTTATCAGTTCATCGCCTAACTGATCGATCTGTTCTGCTATAGCATGCAGCAATTCTGCACGCTTCTGAGACGATACGGTTCTATATACCTGGAAGGCTTTGTCAGCCCGTTGCAATACCTCATCACTTCTTTCAGTCATCACACTATATATAGTTTATACTTGTACCACTTTTTCTTTTTTGTTCAGGTTAAGATAGTCAGGAAGTGCAGGGCGATTCTTTATACCCTCGCGAATGATCTTCAACACGTCTTCGCGCTCTTTGCCAACAAGTGTTAAGCGCGGAGCCCGAACGGTTTCTGTTCCTATACCGGCTTCGGCTTCCGCCAGCTTGATATACTGTACCAGTTTTGCAAAGGTGTCCAATTCCAGCAGCGGCATGAACCAGCGGTTGATCTCAATCGCTTCCTTAATACGTCCCGCTTTTACAAGACGATATATAGCTACTGTTTCCGCAGGGAAAGCACAGACCAGTCCGGCTACCCAGCCCTTTGCGCCCATCACCAGACTTTCCATTGCCAGTGTATCGACACCACTCATGATGCTGAAGCGATCGCCAAAGCGACTGATCATACGTGTCACATTTACAACATCGCGTGTCGACTCTTTTACAGCATCTATATTCTTGCAAGCCGTCAGTTCTTCAAACATGTCGAGCGTTACATCTACTTTATAGTCTACAGGGTTGTTATAGATCATGATCTGCAGATCGGTAGCATCAGCGATTGTCTTAAAGTATGTAACGGTTTCGCGGTGATCGGATTTATAGCGCATGGGCGGCAACATCATTAAGCCGCTGAGTCCTGCCCTGGCAGCAGACTCTGCTATCTTCACGGCTTCGCGGGTAGAACCTTCCGCTATATTCAGCACTACCGGAACTTTACCTTCTACTTTCTGAAGGGTATATTTCAGCAGATCATTTTTCTCTTCGTTGGTAAGTACACTGGATTCACCGAGCGTTCCTCCGATGATGATGCCATCTACACCCGCTGCAAGCTGCACGTCTATATTTTTTCCAAATGCATCCAGATCAAGTGTATCGTTCTTGCTAAATTTTGTGGTAACGGCCGGAAAAACTCCTTCCCATGTAATCTTCATAAGCTAATCTGTTTAGTTTTCAACGGTACAAATCTATCAGGATGCAAAGGCTTACCTTTTACTCCGATTAACAGGTAGTAATACTATATTAACATCGGACAATATATTCAATTCTCCAATTAAAAACGTAATTTTTACACTTACGGGATAAATCGTTATCCGTGGATAAAATCCATTACACAGAGAACACAGAGAAGGCCTTTAGATTTGAATCACTATTATAACCTGATATAGTTATAGTAGTGATTTTTCT
>CBIHOZ010000072.1:0-31819 GCA_966211525.1 uncultured Chitinophaga sp.
AAACTTTACCTTTTGATTGGCACATGCAGTTGCAGGTGCGCTGAAGTTGGCGGTAATGGTTGTTGTAATCGTTACTTTAACAGGATCAGTTTCAAGGTTCACGCTACATCCTGCATTACCGGCTTTAACAGTATAATTTCCGGAAGAAGCAGGAACCGAAGTTATTGGCAGTTGTGCACCGGTAGCAACTGCTGTTCCGTCTTTAAACCATTGATAGGTATAGGCCGGATCGTTAGGTACAACTTCCAGATTTTGCGTAGCCGCTCCCTGGCAGAGCACCAGTTCGTTGGCGGGACTGATACTAAATGTAGGTACATCTACAGCCTGCACTAAAGTGGATTGTTTTCGCAGAAGGCATGAACCTACTTTAACATCTACATAATATAGTCCGGCTTTATCAAGACTAAAGTTAGCAATGGGAGCAGGAGCGGTGCCGGTTCCGGTATAGCCTTGGGGGCCGGTCCATTCATACGTTACACCTGCTATGTTATTGATGGATAGGTTTAGTGTTCCGCCGAGGCAGACAGGTCCGTTGTTGGCTGGTGTTGTTGCTCCCGCTGTTCCGGCTACGATGTTTATATCTATACCGTCAGACTCTTCGCCACAACCTGTAGCGGTTGAACAAGTACCTCCTTCGGAGATAACACGTACGGTATAAACACCTGTACCACTCGCTGCAGTCACATCAAATGTACTCTGGTTAAGTCCGCAGGAAACCACCGCACCATTCTTCCGCCACTCGTAGTACGAACCTTTGCTTACCGTAGCATATAACTTATAGGGTAGCGCACCGGTACACAAAGTTAGCGGTGTCTGTTTAGGGTTAATACTAGGGAACACGCAGGAAATATTTCTGATGGTCGAAACTTTGGAAAAAGCTATGCTACCAAAATCAACACTAGTAAATGATAAGTCTGGTTTTCCATCACCGTCTAAATCGCCAATGGTGATGCTTCGTGTAATATGCGAGGTATTTACAGTTTGTTTGGTAAATACCATGTTCCCTGGCGTACTTTCGTTATTTAACAAGGTCAGCTTGGTTTCTAAGATAGCTGCTACTGCAATATCGATCTTTCCGTCTCCATCAAGGTCGCCAAAATCCAATCCCCACGCCCCCGCTTCTGTAGTAATTACTACAGGGGGGCCGAAATTAATTGAATTAGACCCTTGATTTGGGAAGATAGAAACAGAAGGCCCCAAAAGCTGAGTCACCGCTATATCTTTCCTTCCATCGTTATCTAAATCTCCAACGCGAATTCTTTTCACTGTATTACCTATACCTAGCTTTGTTATTGTGCCAACTGCGATAGTTCCCGGAGTACTCTTGTTTTCAACTATGAATAAATCACTTGAATTTGTCTGATATTGGCTAGTCACAATTTCCGGAAAAGAGTCACCATTTAAGTCATCCACTACAATTGCATCAGTACTCGCAACTTCTTTTGCATCTGGGTCCGTGATGGTGATGGTCATGGGAGATGCCGCAAAATTGATAGATGAGATTGTACTTTGATTTGTTAGCACAGAAATAACATTTGTACCTTGATCTGTTATTAGTAACTCAGGTCTACCATTTAAATCAAGATCCGCGATTTCAATCAAGCTATTTTTCCGGCCTGTTAATGCAATAATGCTTGTGGTGAAACTGATGTCTCCAGGCCCAGAACTATTATTTTGTAGAATAAATATTCGCCCAGATGAACTGTTCCCATCCGCTACAACCAGATCTTTTTTTCCGTCACCATTTAAATCTCCGCAGCGAATACTAAGAGACGGTGTGCCGATTCCATACAAAGTCTTTGTAAAGCTAACGGTGCCTATGGTGCTGGTATTTCTAAGAATTACGATGCTATTACTTGGGCTAGCAGGGGTGCCATTATTGGCTGTTGCGATGTCGGACTTACCGTCATTATCTAAATCGCAAAGACAATGCTCGTATAACTTGTTGGCTGCGTCAAAATCGATTTGACTGCCCAAGCTGGCGGCATCAAATGGATGCTTGCCATTGTAGCTTAATAAAAGGGGGGCAGTGCTATATCCAGTTAAGCCAGAGACAAGATTAGTAACAGATATATTCTCGTAGGTTGTTCCCGCTGGTACTTCAACTTCAATCATTTGATTGGACACTGTCAGGATGGTTCCTTTTACTGCGCCAAAATATACCGCGAGCTTTGTAGCATCGGTGCCGAAGTTAGTGCCCATGATGGTAACTTTCTCCGACATGCTTGTGCTGGTCTTGTCAACCGATCTGATCTCCGGTCGCTGTGCATATACTACACAGCAAGCGAGCATCATTATATATAGAGTAATACCCGTTGGTTTCGCAATAATGTTGAATAATGCCTTCATTATACCATAAATGCAGCGAGATGTTGAAAACGTAACCATACCCATTTTCTTACTTATCGGAAGTTACAACCAACAGACGAGCTGTTTTCAATTTTGTATATGCCTTCAGGTTACGGATCTCTTCGTGTGCCTCTGCAGCTTTAGCTGTTTCGAGTACATGCACATAATACTTTTTATCCTGAGGATTGTAGAAGATATCCGCATTGAACTTGTCGTTAACAAGTTTACGCTTGGCAGCATCCGCCCGGTTAAAGTCAGGGAATACATTGATAACCACAAAGTAACGCTTCTTATTCTCGTCTGTCTTCGCGATGTTATCAGGATCCTGCGTGCCTTCCTGGAAGCGGGCCGTGTGCTTTTCGTTTGGCGAACGCGTAAGTGTAGAGCGAAGCACCGGTGCAGCACGTTTAAACTTCTTGGCATCGCCCAGGCGAAGTCCTAAAATTACTTCGTGCGTACCTTGTGAAAAAGCATCTTCCGGTTGACTATTGGGTTCATACGAATAACCTATAATAAACCGGCTTACTTTTATACCGGCATTGGCCGTATAGCCATACGGCAGCCTATAAGAACCACCCAACCAGAAATTTTCAGAGAGGTTTAGCTTTCCTAAAAACTCAAACTGACTGGTACCAAATTTAGAGTATTTATAGTTGAAGTAGAGTTCGAGCGGAGCGATGGTCTCGCGTGTCTTTACTTTACGCTTCAGGCCTCCTTTGCTGCGGCTTACAATTTTACTCTCTACTTTTTTCTTATAGTAAATGGTGAAGAATACATTATCAGCAGGAGAGACCGTAGTAACGTTAAAGCTGGCATCACTGTTAAACTTGGAAGGGAAAAGCTGAGGTAACGAAAGACCTATATTAATACCCGATCCTGAGCGGTATAACATACCAAAACTGGAAGCCGGTTGCATGTTGTTTGCGGAGTAACTTGCAAGAGCCGGATCGTTCGGATCAGTTACTTTATTCATGTCGATGCTGTTGGAGATTGCACCCCCGGAGAGGCCAAACATCAGCCAGTTTTTTTGACCAACAGGCATGGCATACGCATACGCAAGAGAGAAGTCAGTTGTATTGAGAAGACCGCGTTTGTAAGATGAAATTTTTCCGCCCCAACCCGCGCGACTTTCATTCATCATGGTATTGAACGTTAACGTAGAAAGTTGAGGCGCACCTTCTATGTTCATCCATTGCTGGCGGTGCAGTGCATATACATAGGTGTATTCTGTAACGGCTTCCGCAGGATTATATAAATACGGATTTACGAAAAAATTATTATAAACAGGATAATTCTGAGCAGATGCAATATATCCGCACAACAGGAGGAGAGCACTAACTAATAAGTTAAAAAAATACCGCATTCACGTCCATTAATATGGGCTATTGCTCAAAAGTCACTCGTTGCTACTGGCTAAAATCACCAGTCATTTTAAAAATGTTAGTCACCTGAGTGAATTGTATCAGTTTAAAAAGTCTGTTTAAAGTAAAACTCACGAATATACAGCGTTTTTTTGTTTTTAACAGAATTGTTCAACGTCTTACTTGACCGAAATCCTGTATTTTTGAGCGTTTAAAGAATTGTTCTGGAAGAAAAACCTCAACCTTAGTGAAAACACGTATATCGAGTGTTCTGATTTTAACTTTTATTTTTTGCAGTACTGCTTTTTCGCAAGTACTTGTTGGACCTGTAGCGGGTGCAAACTTTTCGTGGACCTCTTTTAGTGACAAGGATCTCAAATACGAATACAACGTATCTCCTGTATTCGGGTATCACGTAGGTGGACACCTTGCGTTTAAGGTGCGTAAAAGATTTTTTCTTCACTCTTCGCTCATTTACTCAACCAAAGGAAAGAATCTGAAAAGTGAAGCGGGTGACCTTTCATTAAAACTTCGTTATAAGTATATCGAGATGCCCATTGTATATACTGCTTATTTTAAAGGGCACATCGGTCAAAAAGAATTCAAATATTCATTGGGGGTAGGTCCTAATGTGAGCTACTGGTTAGGAGGTAAAGGAACATTTGAAAATGCAGACACGCATGAATTTCATAACGGACCGTCAGGAATTATACCGGTAGATATAGTTTTTGGTAAAGATCCCGGCACGGCTACTGAAAATGAAATGGTGATACAGCGTCCTAACCGCGTGCAGTTCGGACTAAATTTTACAGCAGGTTTTCTGTTTGAGCCCGTGCGCTATCGTGAAGTTGTATTGACACTTCGTTATGAACTAGGACATACTTACCTGAGTCGTGAGAGCGATGGCGTATTCAGCTCTACATTTCCTTCGTTCAGTGAATCGCAGAAGATCAGGAACCAGGGATTCCGTATATCACTCGCATACCTTATCGACTTGAAAGTTGAAGAGCGTAAGCGCGGTAAGAGTACGATCGATAGAAGAAGACCTAAGTAACAACGGTCACCAGATCGCATCTCCATCACTATATATATACTTTAGAAGTCAAGCTTCTGCTGGCTGATGCTTTGCTCGTATAGATGTAGCATGATGCCGTCTTTCAAACCAACTTCCGGTACAAGTATACTGGCTGCATGTGCCCACTCCATTACCTGCAGGTAAATATGGCTGGCCGGTATAATTACATCGGCACGATCGGGGTTCATTTGTAATTTATAGATACGCTCTTCGAGGGAATAACCTTCAACCATGTCGCGTATCTCCTTTACTTTTTTTACCGACATGATGCTGCCGGGTTTCAGTTTGGCAAGTTCAAAGATCTTGCTGATGTTACCGCCGGTACCCACAGCGGTTACTTTGCCATAGTCTTTTTTTACGTTGTCTTTGATCCAGCGCTCCATATCCTCCCACATAATAGGAGAGTCTATTTGTTCAAGTACCCGTACCGATCCGATCTTGAACGAACGCGTCTTTATTTTTTTTCCTGCTACATATAAATTCAGCTCCGTGCTACCACCACCCACGTCAATGTGCAGATATGTTTTGTCAGTGAGGTAAGAGCTTATCGCACGGTTGATCAATTCAGCTTCACGGTTACCATCAATCACGTGAATGGTGATACCCAATTCTTCTTTTACCTGGTTGGCAAGTTCAAGGCCATTATCCGATTCGCGCATGGCAGATGTAGCGCAGAACATATAGTCATCCACCTCATATAATTCCAGCAACAGCTTATAAGCCGTCATCAGTTTTTTGAATTTGGCAATGCTGGCGTTGCTGATACGGTTTGTTGTAAATACATCGTGACCTAATCGTAAAGGAAAGCGGACGTATTCTAGCTTTTTGAATACCGGTTGTGTCTGATTGTTAGCCAGCACGGTAGAAACCTGGAAGCGTATAGCGTTAGAACCGATGTCGATGGCAGCTAGTTTCATGCGTTGGGTGTGTTGTTGAGATGGTGGTGTCGAACGCGATCGCAGTTCATCAGCGAACCGGATGCAAGGCAGCAAGCATGTACACGAGGATTAAAACTCATATCCGCTATAGTGGGTTTGACGGCACAAAGATCATGAAATCATTTATTTTGAACGTCTTCTTCCAGGTTAAATTTTAATAAACGTTTGTGCTTATGATAAAACGCAGAATTGTACTGTATATGGTACCGGCATTTCTGTTGTTGGCACGTTGATGGATGTTGGCCAGCGTACGGATTGGTGCGGACGATGGATTACAGTGAGTGGTGAGTTAAGATTATAGAGCGGACGCTTTTCCGGCTATACATATATCTGGTAACCTCGCCTGGGATGTTCTGCGGGAATAGGTTTATATGGTAACTCGTCCATAACGGTATGGCTATACGAAATGGTGCGTAGTATATACTGATCGGATCATCACCGGATACATCTTTGATAAAAAATCTTACAAAGTGATGTATGGTTACTCGGTAAAAACTCGTTTTTTTAAACCTATTGACGATTGATATACCTCATTAAACGTTAATGTAAAGTTCGATAGTACATTTTCATCATGTCTATTGCTTGTAGTATGACTGCGCAATTTTCAGGATTTTATTAACGCAAACGCACTATTATTGCGTCTGAATCTCAGCTTTACCCGCGTTGTCTATGAAAAGATTTTACATTGTATATAACCTGTTATTTCTTTCTTCTTTTTCAGTTCATACTCGAACTGCCAGCGCTTAAATCAATTGCTTTAATATGAAATATTTTTACCTCTATCTTTCAGTAATCCTGTTTGCTTTCTCCTGCAGCGAGGACGATCCTCAAAGTGAAGAATCTAAAACTATACTGCCTGTCGTTCAAACCAGCACAGCTCAGGCGGTTTGCGTGCACGAAGCCGTTGTGATTGGTAAGATCACAAAGCTGTCCACTGATTCTATTATAGATCATGGTTTTGTTTATTCAACAGAGAGTATGCCATTGCTAAAACAAGGCACTAAAATCTCGTTGGGCAAAATTAACGAGTTGAAAGAGTTTTCATACCAACTTACCGGATTGGAAAAGTCAAAATTATATTATGTAAGATCGTATGCATCTATAGCCGACTCCACAGTGTACGGTGTTCAGACAACGCTGACGACTAAAAACGTTAGAGAGTGGTTTACCTATACGGTTAGCGGATGGCCACAGTTTATGATCGGGAATGCATCTGCATACGGATTGGCTTCCAATGGAAAAGGATACGTAGGTTTTGGTATCTCAGCAAATTCAAGTGGTGCAGACGTTACTCCGCTCTATGAATTTGATCCGTTGAAAAATACTGTAACAAGACTGCCGGATTATCCTGATAAGCAAACTTACTATACCAGACGGTTTATGCTTTCGGATAAGATATATACTTTGCATGATAAGACTTTTTGGCGTTTTGATATAGCGACCAAGACATGGAAGAAGATGGCTGATTTTCCGGTAGAGATAGTCGGAGCAAATGCATTTACGCTGTATGGCCAGGCTTACATTGTTGGCAATAACCAGGATAACGGACGCGCTTGCGAAATCTGGCAGTACAACGAAGTAGAGGATCAGTGGAGTATGTTCTCAACCGTACCGTCTACGAAAGGAGCGATTCCTCCTGACGTTCATGGCGTTGCTGTTGTCAACAACAAGGTATATATATTGTTTGCCTATATAACCAGCGATCCTGGGTTATACGAGTATGATGCCTCTATCGAAAAGTATACTTTGCGCAACAATGTTCCGGTTACAATTCCACCAGGTGGTGTAGGCAATTTTGGTGTAGCTTCATCGGCTTACAGTTTCTTCTTCTTCAGAGATAGCGGAGCAATCTGGCAGTATGACCCTGCTAATAATGCATGGTTAAAAATAGAGGCTCCTTCAGGTGCTCCTATGAATCCGGTTATCATCGATGATGTTATGTATCTTTTGGGCAATTCGCTTGATGCGTATGCCATTGAATAATGTGAATTAAGATATCGGCTCATGGATAGGTAGTAGTCACTGCTTATCCATGAGCCTTCTCATGAACCTATAGCTCTGGCCAATCCCTGCCTTTTTTGATTTTTCCTCCATGATATAAATTCCGGATCGGCAATACGATTTGCTGATTACGATGACATTATACCAAATGGTATAGCGCGTTTTCCGGAACGAAGGGAAGATGATTTGCTTTTTGATATACCGAACAAAAGATGATCGCGTAGCACCCTGCCCAGTGTTAGGTATCAGAACAGGGTATCGTTTACGGCAAGTTGTTTTGTAGTTTCAATCCTATTCATTTTCTTTGCCAAAGCTTATCCAGAAAGACCGAGGGAATGGGCCCGATGACGTCTTAGCATCCTATTCGTTAGCTTCGGCTAATGAGTGTTGTGCTAAATCCCTTTCGTTACGTTGCATGACATAACGGAAAAGATAAGTTAACCCACCTTACAGGGGCTCTCTGGATAGCAATAACTAAACGCGGAGGGCTTTATGAAAATCGAAGACATTTTAAAAGAACGTATACTCGTGATTGATGGTGCGATGGGTACCATGATTCAACGGTATAAGCTTGAAGAGGCAGATTTCCGGGGAGAGCGTTTTAAAGATCACGACTTTCCGCTCAAAGGAAACAATGATATACTTTCGATAACCCGTCCTGATATCATCAAAGCTATACATCGTCAGTACCTGGAAGCTGGCGCTGATATTATCGAGACCAATACATTCAGCGGTACTACCATCGCGCAAGCCGATTATCATTTGGAAGACGCGGTATATGATCTGAACTATTACTCCGCGAAGATAGCGAAGGAAGTAGCCGAAGAGTTTACCAAGAAAGATCCGAGCAAGCCGCGCTTCGTAGCTGGTGCTATGGGACCAACCAATAAGACAGCATCACTTTCACCGGATGTAAATAACCCCGGCTTTCGTGCCATCACATTTGATGAGCTTGCACTCGCATTCAAACAACAGGCAAAAGGACTCATAGATGGCGGAGCAGATGTACTCTTGCTGGAGACCATCATTGATACACTCAATGTAAAGGCAGCATTGTTTGCTATACAAGAGTTGTTCGATGAGATTGGAAGAAAGCTACCGATCATGGTATCGGGCACGATAACCGATGCAAGTGGTCGCACGCTTTCCGGACAAACCACCGAAGCATTTCTGATTTCGGTTTCACACGTTCCCTTGTTAAGTATAGGATTGAACTGTGCACTCGGTGCGAGTCAGTTGAGACCGTACCTGCAAGTGCTAAATGAAAAAGCTCCATACTATGTGAGTGCTTATCCAAACGCAGGACTTCCCAATGAGTTTGGTCACTACGATCAGACACCCGAAGAAATGGGACAACAGGTTGAAGTCTTTTTGAAAGAAGGATTGATCAATATTGTTGGTGGTTGCTGCGGAACAACACCCGATCATATTAAACTGATTGCTGAGATAGCAAAGAAATATAACCCAAGAGGAGTAGTAGAAGAGCATGTCTAAATATCTATTGTTAAGTGGACTGGAGGGAGTCACCATTACTCCCAGTTCTAACTTTGTCAATATAGGAGAACGTACCAATGTTACCGGCTCGGCAAAGTTCTTAAAACTCATCAAAGAAGATAAGTTTGAAGAAGCACTCGAAGTAGCGCTGGACCAGGTGCGCGGTGGTGCGCAGGTTATTGATGTGAACATGGACGAAGGGATGCTTGATTCCAAAGCGGCCATGGTACGATATCTCAACCTGATGGCATCCGAGCCGGAGATTGCCGTAGTGCCGGTGATGGTCGACTCTTCCAAATGGGAAGTGATCGAAGAAGGTTTGAAGTGCCTGCAAGGTAAAGGTATTGTTAACTCGATCAGCTTGAAGTCTGGCGAAGAAGAGTTTGTGCGCCAAGCTAAACTTGTAAGACGTTACGGTGCTGCTGTTGTCGTAATGGCCTTCGATGAACAAGGGCAGGCCGATACATACGAACGAAGAATTTCCATTTGCAAACGCGCCTATGATATACTGGTGAACGAAGTAAAGTTTCCACCGCAGGATATCATTTTCGATCCGAATATATTTCCCGTAGCAACCGGTATAGAAGAACACCGGAACTATGCGCTTGATTTTTTCAAAGCAACGAAATGGATCCGCGAGAATCTTCCCGGTGCGCATGTGAGCGGGGGAGTGAGTAACGTTTCATTCAGCTTCCGTGGTAACCAAAAAGTACGTGAAGCAATGCATTCAGCATTCCTATACCACGCTATACAACACGGTATGGACATGGGTATAGTAAACCCTACCATGCTGGAAGTATATGACGAGATTGATAAAGAATTACTCGAGCGCGTTGAAGATGTTCTGTTAAATCGCAGAGATGATGCAACGGAACGTCTGCTGGAATTTGCTGAAACGGTAAAAGGTGCAGCAAAGAAAAAAGAGACTGACGATGAGTGGCGTAAAGGCACCGTTGAAGAACGCATCACGCATGCACTGGTAAAAGGTGTAATAGACTATATAGATCAGGATACTGAAGAAGCACGCATCAAATATGGTCGTCCGCTTTATGTGATTGAAGGTCCGTTGATGGCCGGTATGAACGTGGTGGGTGATCTGTTCGGCAGTGGTAAAATGTTTTTGCCGCAGGTGGTAAAGAGCGCGCGGGTAATGAAGAAGTCCGTTGCATACCTCACACCATTCCTCGAAGAAGAGAAGAGGTTGACGGGTGATCAGGGTAAAGCTGCTGCAAAAATACTAATGGCCACAGTAAAGGGCGATGTACACGATATAGGTAAAAATATAGTCGGTGTCGTGCTCGCGTGTAACAACTACGAAGTGGTAGACCTCGGGGTAATGGTGCCTCCTGAAAAGATCATTGAAGCGGCCAAGCGCGAGAAGGTTGATGTGATTGGACTCAGTGGTTTGATCACGCCATCATTGGATGAGATGGTGCATGTTGCCAAAGAGATGCAGCGCGAGAAAATGGAATTACCGCTGCTGATAGGTGGAGCAACTACATCACGCATTCATACAGCCGTAAAGATAGACCCGGTATACGATGGTCCGGTGGTACACGTACTCGATGCCTCACGTTCAGTGCCGGTGGCGAGTGAGTTGATCAGTGTCGATACACGTGCTGGCTTTAAACAAAAAGTGAAGAGCGAATATCAGCAGCTTCGCACTGATCATGAAAGCCGAAAAGGTACCAAGAACTATATATCGCTGGCGGATGCACGGAAGAATAAGACCAATATAGACTGGTCGAAGGCAAGATATACCAAGCCTGCATTTACAGGACGAAAAGAGTTCGTGAATTTTCCTTTGGAAGAATTGCGCAAGTATATAGACTGGACTCCGTTCTTCCAGACGTGGATGCTGGCTGGTCGCTATCCCGGTATATTTAAAGATGCGGTAGTAGGAGCAGAGGCTAAAAAACTTTTTGATGATGCAAACAAGATGTTGGATGATATCATCAAGAACAAGAGCTTACAGGCGAATGGTGTAATAGCGTTCTATCCGGCAGTAAATACCGGCGATGATGTAGCACTATATGCGGATGAGAAGCAGGCTACATCTTTTGCAACGTTTCATTTTCTGCGTCAGCAAAACAAGAAAGCGCAGAACCTTCCGAACTTCTGTCTCGCAGACTTTATTTCTCCGGAACAGGGTAAAGATTACTTCGGCTTGTTTGCTGTTACCGCAGGACTCGGTCTTGAAAAACTGGTTGACTTCTATAAAGCAAACCATGATGATTACTCCGAGATCATGGCGAAAGCACTTGCCGACAGACTCGCAGAAGCGTTTGCAGAATGCCTCCATGAAAAAGTTCGTAAAGAAATTTGGGGCTACGCGAGTGATGAACGCTTTACAAACGATCAACTGATAGATGAGCAATATCAAGGTATACGTCCGGCACCAGGCTATCCTGCATGTCCGGATCACACCGAAAAGAAATTACTCTTCGAACTTCTCGATGCTGGTAAAGTAGGCATCCAACTTACCGAGTCATACGCCATGTACCCGGGTGCAGCCGTAAGCGGATTCTACTTCTCCCATCCCGACTCCAAATATTTCGGTCTCGGCAAAATCGAAAAAGACCAGGTCGAAGATTACGCCAAACGCAAAGGCATGCCCATCGCTGAAATAGAGAAGTGGCTGGCACCGAACTTGAGCTACGATATTTAGTCGTGTTTACGTGTTTAGGTGTGTTGGTGTTTACGTGATATAGCCGGTATAGCAATGTTGTGTTACTAAATGTATATTAATAAATAACGTTATGGGGAAAGTTGAAAGGTTTGAGGATTTAAATTGTTGGAAAGAAGCGCGGGAGTTGGTGAAGGAGGTTTATATTATTTGTGAGAAAGGGAAATTGTCACGAGATTTTGATACGAAGAGTCAGATAAAAAGGGCAGCACTTTCAATCATGAATAATATAGCAGAAGGATTTGGTAAGTATAGCACAAAAGAATTTATACGTTACCTGGATACAGCCCACAATTCTGCATCTGAAGTAAAAAGTATAGTATATGTATTAATAGACCTGAATTACCTTGAAGAAACAAAGGCAAAGGAAATACAAGACAGAACAGATAAAGTAAAAGCACTTAGCCTGGCACTTATACGCTACCTGGCTAGTCGCACAAAATAATGTAACAGGTACAACGTACCAACCAAAACACCTACACACGTAAACACAATGAAAGTAGTCGACCACCTGAAAAGCGCTAACGGTAAAACTTTATTTACGATTGAGATTCTGCCTCCGTTGAAAGGGGAGAATATTAAGAACTTGTTTAGTAACATTGATCCGCTCATGGAGTTTAAACCTCCGTTCATTGATGTTACGTATCATCGTGAAGAGTATGTATATAGAAAGAAAGCGGGTGGCTTGCTGGAGAAGATCACCACACGCAAACGCCCCGGAACAGTAGGTATATGTGCTGCTATACAGAACCACTATAAAGTTGATACCGTGCCGCATATTATCTGCGGAGGATTCAGCAAAGAAGAAACTGAAAACGCATTGATCGATCTTCACTTCCTTGGTGTAGACAATGTACTCTTACTGCAAGGTGATGCTATAAAAAGTGAATCGCGTTTCGTTCCGGAACCGGACGGACACCGCTATGCATCTGATCTGCTCGCGCAGGTAGTAAATATGAACATGGGGGTATATCTCGATGAAGAACTCACGACCGCTGCTCCAACTAATTTTTGTATTGGTGTAGCCGGTTATCCTGAAAAACATTTCAACGCGCCCAATCTGAAAACCGATCTCAAGTATCTCAAACTTAAAGTAGATATGGGAGCGCAGTATATTGTGACGCAAATGTTTTTTGATAATCAGAAGTATTTTGATTTTGTAGATAAGTGTCGCGAAGCCGGTATTAATGTGCCCATCATTCCGGGTATAAAACCACTTACCGGTAAAGCACAGTTAACAGTACTGCCGAAAACATTTCACATCGACATACCCGAAGAACTTGCCGATGAAGCAGAGAAGTGTAAAGATAACGAAGCTATAAAAGAGGTAGGTATCCAATGGTGTATACAGCAATCGAAGGAACTCGTTAAGAAAGGTGTTCCAACATTGCATTTTTATTCTATGGGTAAGTCAGATCCTATTTATAGAATAGCAAAAGAATTATTTTAACTTATATTAGCGGCCTGTTTGTTGGTATGTGCCCTAATGAAGAATCTGATTTCGTTTCTTTTTGTCAGTTTAATTGCGAGTTCGCTTGTAGCAGGCCAACAACACAGGATTGACTCGCTTTTAAAAGTTCTGCCGAAGGCAGAGAACGAAAAGCAACGCGTTGACCTGCTCAATGAGCTCGCCTTTCAGTACTCGCTGATATCGGCCAGCGATGCCGAAAAATTTGTCAGCCAGGCTTCCTCGGCTGCGCAGGCTTCATCCTATAAAAAAGGACTCGCAGAGTCACTGAAGATTCAAGGTGTACTTCACTATGTACGGAATGAATACTCGGTAGCCGTTGAGTATTGTTACCAGGCGCTCAAGCTATACGAAGAACTCAATGATATGTCGGGAAAAGCGAAAGTGCTGAATAACCTTTCGATGATCTTCACCCAGCAAAACCAGTTCGATAAGGCGCGCGATTTTTCATTGGAGTCTCTTAAACTGAAACGCTCTATAGGCGATAGCCTGGGCGTTGTAAACTCACTGCTGGCGCTCGCAGAATATTATCGTAACACCCGTGATTTTACAAGAGCGCTTGACTTCTGCAACCAGGCACTCGATCGTTTAAAAATACTGAAGACCAACTGGGCAACAGGCAATGCGTATTCATCCATAGCCGATATATATGCCGACCAGCAGGAATATACCAAGGCATCGCTATACTATAAAGATGCCATCCGCTATGCCCGACTCGCCAACGACCACATGCAGGTAGTGGCAACCAATAACAAACTCGGTCAGCTGTTTCTTAACTCCGAGCAATTTGATTCCGCTTATTACTACTTGCATACCGCTATAGCACTGGCGCGCCAGAAGAGCAGCAGAAGCCAGGAGATGGAAGGACTTAAATTCCTGAGCATTTACTTTGAGCGCATGGGACAGCTTGATTCGGCGCTATATTTCACAAGACAGGTATCAGCCCTCGAACGTGTCATCTTCGAGAATGAAAGACGTGAGCAGATCGCGACCATTCAAATGCTATACGACTACCAGCAGAAAGAGCAGGAGCTGGGCTTCCAGCGGAAGATCGTCAAGCGACAGTATATAGCTATAGGAGGCGTATCGTTGATCCTGGTATTATCCGTGCTTCTCGGATTTAAATTCTACGGTCTCAATAAGACGAACCATCTTGCCAAAGAGGCCCTCATGAAACTGAACATCGAGATCAACAAGATGAATGAGAACCTGGAGCAAAAGGTAAAGGAACGTACCGAAGAGATTGCACTTCAGAATCAGAAGCTTGTTGAATATGCATTCTTTACCGCGCATGAAGTGCGTGGACCGTTAGCCCGTATACTCGGTCTCGTAGAGCTGGCCCGCATCAAAGAACTGAGTGACGATCGCGAAGAGATCCTCGAACGTCTTCAGGAAGCCGCACAGGAACTGGATGAGATCATCCGCATCATCAACCGGAAATTAGAGAGCAGTCGCTCGAAGTAGCACGTCTGGTGCTGTACAAATTGTTCGCTAACGAACATAGTTTGTACGAATATAGCCTGAATATTATTTAGATATGAGTAATTCGTTGGCGGAAACTTCGTTTTATACTTTGGCATTTCGATCGTATAGTAAAGCCTCGTAAAGTTTGGCGGCAGTTGTTGTAACGGTGTTCAACAAGGGGGAAAGTGTGTGAAGATGCTGATGTGAAATAGTCCGCCCGGCTTGTAACCATTTTGATTTCGCACAGTATCGCTTTAAATACTTTCCTCCATGATCAAGAATTACATGACTTCTGTGTGGCGCTATATTTCCAGGAACAAGGCGTTCACAACCATTAATATACTGGGGCTGGCCATTGGCATGATGGCGTGTATGCTCATTACACAGTATGTAATGCACGAGTTCAGTTATGATACTTTCCTCGCGAATAACAACCGTATTTTTCGCGTGCAGCTTGATCGTTACGATCGGGGCGAGCTCTCAACACAGTGGGCTTCAGGCTGTGCGGGTATAGGGCCTGATCTCAAGGCCGACTTTCCCGAAGTAGAATACTATACGCGTCTTACGCAGCGCAATGTTGTGTTCTCGTATGGTGATGTATTTTTCATGGAAGAAGATTGCTACTTCGCATCGAAAGATTTCTTCAAAGTATTTTCCATCAAACTTATCGAAGGTATAGATTCTTTGGTGTTAAAAGAACCGTTCAAGGTTGTTGTGTCTCAATCCATGGCGAAGAAATATTTTGGCAATGAAAATCCCATCGGTAAATTTTTAAAGAACAATGGTGAACATGATTATGAAGTAACCGGTGTGTTCGAGGATCTGCCGGCTAACTCGCACATGGAGATAGACGTGCTCATGTCATTTGAGTCATTGCATAAATTATGGAACGATCCGATCACCTCCTGGCAGTGGGACGGTTTCCTGACCTATATATTGCTGGATGAGCATACCAATGCAAAAGACTTTGAAGCTAAATTACCGGCATATGTGCAGAAGAAAGCTGGCGAAGAAATGAAACGTTATAATGCTGGCATGGAATTTCACTTACAGCCCGTAACGGATATACATCTTGATTCGGATTTCATAGGCGAATTCAAGCAAAACGGTAATCGCCAGGCTTCGTACTTCCTGGCAATAGTAGCGGTACTGATTTTATTTATAGCCTGGATCAACTATATAAACCTGTCTACCGCCAAATCTATTGAACGCGCCCGTGAAGTAGGCGTGCGAAAAGTAATGGGAGGCTTTCGTGCACAACTGGTGCAGCAGTTCCTGCTTGAAGCTGTTTTGCTCAATGCGGTTGCTGTAATTATAGCGATAGCATTGGTCGTACTGCTTACACCGGCTTTCAGTGAGATGACCGGGCGCGAGCTGGGCTATATATTATTCAAACAGAAAATGTTTTGGCTGTGGATAGGACTTCTTATTATAGGGGGCGCACTCTTGTCTGGATTATATCCTGCCTTTGTATTGTCGGCCTATAAACCGGTAGAGGTATTAAAGGGGCGCTTCAAGAATACGAACAAAGGTATATTCTTCCGGAAAGGCATGGTGGTTACGCAGTTCATTGCTTCCATTACATTGATCGTGGGGACATTTACAGTATATCGCCAGATTAGTCACATGCGCGATCAGGCACTTGGTGTAGATATTCAGCAGACGCTGGTTATACATTCTCCGAATGTGGTTGACTCAACTTACCAGCAGAAGTTTCAGGTGTTCAAGAACATGATATTGCAATACTCGGAAGTAACCGGAATGACTGCATCGACTGAAGTACCGGGCCGTCAACCCGGATGGAATGCCGGGGGTATACGCAGATTAAGTCAGCGTGAAGATGAAGCGAAGCAATACCGCATTATCCTGTTCGATCATGACTATACCAAATTCTACGGTGTAGATATAGCGGCAGGACGTTCATTCTCGGATGCAGTAGCGGACGAAGAGCATTCCGTATTGCTCAATGAATCAGCATCGCGAAATCTCGGATTTTCAAAACCGGAAGATGCACTGAACGACAAGATATTCTTCTGGGGCGATACTTTTAAGATCGTAGGCGTAGTAAAAGATTATCACCAGGAGTCGCTGAAGAAAGCATATGATCCGATGGTACTGCGCTATGGTAAAGCTCCCGGCGGATACTATTCGATCAAGTTCAATACCACGAATGTAAAATCATCACTTACCAATTTTGAAGACGACTGGAAGCAACTCTTCCCCGGCAATCCATTTATATACTTCTTCCTCGATGAGCACTATAATCAGCAATATGAAGCAGACCAGCAGTTTGGAGAAGTGTTCGGTATATTTTCAGCACTGGCTATCTTTATAGCGTGCCTCGGCTTGTTTGGATTGTCGTCACTTACCGCTATACAACGCACCAAAGAGATTGGTGTTCGCAAAGTGTTGGGTGCATCGGTACCCAGTATACTGGCGCTGATCAGTAAAGACTATATTTTGCTTCTGGCTATTTCGATTGTAGTAGCCACACCGTTGGCCTGGTGGGTAATGGATACCTGGCTGCAGGACTTTGCTTATCGCATTAAACTGGACTGGCTGATCTTTGCGCTGCCGAGCCTGGTGGTAATTGCTATAGCGCTGTTCACCGTGAGCATTCATACACTGCGGGCTGCACGGGTTAACCCTGCCAAGTCATTGCGGTATGAGTAAATTTACAACGGTAAGGGTATTCGTCTGTCGGTATATTTGGGGTTTAATATGGCTATCAAGGCAGCCTGCGGTAATTTTGTTGGCGCCCTGCGGTGCCGTACGGAAATTCAGGCTAACAAATTAACCCTGTCGTATGACCATTTCGCAAAACATCGACTATCGTGAACTTTTGCAATATGTCTACAATTCATTTAATGCCCGCGACATAGATGCAGCGTTGGAGGTAATTCATCCGCATGCAGATTGGGCCAATGCACTCGAGGGTGGCCTGGTGCAGGGGCATACTGGTATTCGGGATTACTGGTCGCGACAGTGGAGCTATATGGATCCGCATGTAAAGCCGGTATATTTTGAAGAGGATGAAGAAGGGCGCTTTGTCGTGGAAGCCAACCAGATCATCCGTGACCTGAAGGGTAATATAGTGTCGATCAAAAATGTTCACCACGTTTTTCAGATCGAAGAAGGACTGATCCGGAATATGCGCATCAGGCCTGTGTTATAGTACATTTATACCTAAAGATTCTCCATAGTTTTAAAATCCGATCAGGATAAACGGAGCCCAGTAATACGGGGCTGCATACTTTTCATTTTTTACCAGCTCCAGTTTTGCTTTGCGCAGACTGGTACAGAACGTTGTATTCTGCTGTTCGAGTAACTTGCGATAGAAATTCTTCATTAGCTCAGATGTAGACTCATCGGCTACACTCCAGAAGGACACGATTATATTCTGGGCACCGGCATATACCAGCGCGCGTGACAACCCGATAACACCTTCACCTTTGGATATTTTACCAAGTCCGGTCTGGCAGGCAGAGAGTGTAACCAGGTTCGCGTTCAGATCAAGGTTATAGATCTCGCCTGCAAATAAATTACCATCTTCAGAACCTATATCGGATTGCAGGAATATTCTTGACAATGCCGGGTTGCTCTCATCGACAACACCATGCGTGGCCAGGTGTATATAGGTATAGTCTTTAACCTTGCCTGATTTCACCAGCTTCTCATCGGCCTGATCTTTAATATATAGTCCGTTGCTATAATTTTGCGATGCAAAGAGTCGTGCGATTTCATTTACTTCTGATTCTGTGCCGGGCAACTCGGGCAGTCCGTCTTTCTCCGGAAATGTTACCGGAGCGCACAGCAGAATCGATGGCGTGTGGGCAGTACGTTGTGCACCGCCTTTCTGAAGAATAAGTCCGGCCGAAAATTCATAGCGAACCGTATAGCGATTGATCAGGTACGGCAATGCGCGATAGGTATCTGCATCGCTTACAGCTTTCGTGAACAACGCCTCAAAAGGTATAATACTCAACCGACCGGTTGGTAACACCAAGAGATTTTGTACGGCAGAGGGCAGTCGTTTTGGAAGAAGCAGGGCCGATAACTTTTCAGCCGACTTCATGAAAACTTTCTGATCGTTAAAGAATATACCGTTCCGCATTCCCGTAATATACTTTCCGAACTCTGCCGGTAATGTATGGTCGATGATGCTATACTTGCTTTTGGTAATCTGGAATATATACAGGTGGTTGTTCTTTTCGTCTATGAAATAACTCAGCAGCGCGGTGAGTGCATCCAGTTTATTTTGCAACTGCTGAATAGAAGGGGAACTGGTATTGAACTTCAGGTTAAAGTACTCCGGGAATTGACTCTCCAGTCGTCTCGTGAAAGCTTCGTAGCTGCGGTTGAGACTAAAAGATGTTTCGCGTAAATACTTTTCTTCGTCAGCCGAAGGTTTTTGTGCCAGCTTTTGTGCACACAAGGCGATGGCAGTTTTTAGATTTTTCTCTTCATCCAGCAAGTCTGTGGGTATACCGGCAAACGATTTGGCATTGGCATCCGATATAGCTTCGAGCAATACAGCCGACTTGCTCTTCTCTGCGAAGTAAAAAGCAAGTTCAAAATAAGGTTTCTTCTTCAAGGCTACATTACCGGCTTCATGCGCAATGCGAACGCCATCGGTATATACTTCGTTCGCTATAACGCCCAGCAGTATCTTGTCGCTTTCGTTGGTTATTTGCTGACGGAGTTTATCGATCAGTGTATCGCACACCTGCAGCGTTTGTAATGCGAGCGAAAGATTGGTAAACTTCAACGTTCTTCCATAGTATTGTGACTCGAGTGCCTGCCCTTTACCCAGCAAAGAGTATAGCAGCACGTTGCCATCGTAGAAGTTTTTCAATCGCGGTTGTGTGGTGATATCGATGGCTTCGTAATCATTTATATTGGCCAGCAACGCCTGCTGGTAGTAATTCAGTGCCTTATCAAATTCATTCCGCGATACATTTATACTTGCAATAGCATTCAGTACCCGTGCAATCTCCGGATGTTTCTTGCCATAACTTTCCTGGTACATTGTTAATGCACGCATGTAGAATGCCTCGGCTGCTTTAGCATCACCAATCTTCAGATACGTTTCTCCCAGATTAAAAAGAACAAAAGCTTTGGACGGATGCGCTGTGGTATATACCTGCTCCCATATCTTCAGTGCAGATTCAAAGTTGTTCACCGCGTCACCGTATAGTTCAAGCTTGCGATATACAAAACCTATATTTGTATTGGCAATGGCGATTTTAGGATGTTGCTTCCCGTGCAGGTTCTGATAGATAGTCAGCGCCTTTTCATAATACTCCAGCGCTTTGTCCGGATCAGTAGCGGTAAAGGTAAGACCGAGGTCATTATAGGATGCAGCGATCAGCTCGTGGTTTTCTTTCAATTGCTTTTTCCGCAGGGACAATGCCATGTTCAGTTGCTCTTCTGCCTGGGTATATTTACCGGTAGCACAGTACAGGTTGCCCAGATAGGCGAGGGCTTGTGCGGCTTCAAGTGTTTCCGCTTTATTACTTTCATCGAACAAGTGCGCTGCTTTCCGTAGCGCATCTTCAGCAACATCATTCCGTCCCTGGTTCATGTAGAGTAAACCATAGGTCGTTTGGGTGATAGCCTGTTGAAAGCCTGGTGTTGATTGGGCGTATATACCGGAAAGTATCTTTTCAGCCTGATCAAGTTTGCCCTGGCGGATCAGCGCTTCAGCCTTTTTATTTTGCAGCAAAGCAACGGTATGGCTATCGGAAGTCTTCTGCAACGCGAGGTCGATCTGCTGCAGTGCTTTATCATACTCCGCGTTGAGTAAATATTGATCTGCCAGCGTAACACTTTGTGCCTGCGTATAACACGACAACAGGAGCGGGAAGGAGAGAAGTAACAGGAACCTGTGCATAACAGAATCAGAAGCGGTGATAGTAACTTATGGAAGAAACCAGCTCGCGCGTAAGTCCATCCGGATTAACATCGCGATTGGTGATTTTATGGCCGACCAGGAGTTTTACACCGGATTGAACATTGAAATTATACCCGGTTGTAAAGATGCCAGACAACGCGAGGCCATGCGCTTTGTCCTGCTTGAAACGATTTCCGTTCGCATCAGCAATTTCGTCTTTGTTGATGCGATATATAGGCAGAAGTCCTAATGAAAAATTGATCCTCGAAAAACGAAAGTTACGTTCTACGCGAAACATAATATCGGTGCCACGCTTCAGTTCTTTCGCCCGTGCGTATTCATGTATATAGGCCATGTCTTCCGAGCTGCCTTCCCACGCTGACCACAGGAATTGATTGTTATTCTTGTTGAACGGATGTTGTATACCGGTAGCAAACAACCACTTTTTACTGATGAGTGATATACCGGTAATGAAATCGTAAGTACCGAGACTGGTTTGATAGTACATCGGTAAAGGATATCCATCTATATCTTTATCGGATCGGTTGGTTGGTATTTTTCCTCCCACCGATAGATTGATGTCGTAGTTTTCTGTAGTATATATATTGCGCGTAACGCACAGCGATATATCTCCAAGTCCCGAAGTGTTAGCCAGTGAACCCGACACTGCCTGGTACGGAAGTTTTACCTGGAAAGAAGTTTTTCGGTTAAGACTGAAATTGAGATCGGCCGTTGCAACGTACACGATAGGCGTAAGGGTAGTGGTGCCCCGGTAAAAACTGATTTCCATGGAGCGTAATCGCAGTTCAATTTTTTTGTTGAAGGGCTGATCGGGTTTCATGGCTCCCATGGTACAGAAGCCAGCATCGCTGCATCCCTGAGAGATAGCATTCGTGCAGGCGATCAATACCAACAAACAGGCGGGTAGAAGTCTGGGCATCGCAGGTATATATTCTAAAGTAAAGGTACCTTAAAAAAACAAAATCCCCGAAGAGCGATCTCCGGGGAAGTGTAAAGTCTATTGTTACAAAAGAGAAATGAATGTTTCTCAAAGATTACATACCGAGTGATTGGTTTTCGATTGAAGCAAGCTCCAGTACTTTTTCGTACTCAGCCGCGGTCAGGTCGTTGTAGAAATAGTGAACAGGATCTACCTGGCTGCCATTGATGAGCACTTCATAGTGCAGGTGCGGAGCCGTTGAAAGTCCGGTGTTACCCACGTAACCAATCAGGTCACCGCGTTTTACATTCTGGCCGGAGCGAACAGCAAACTCGTGCATGTGCGCATAGCGTGTCCGGTAGCCGAAGCCGTGATCAACTTCTACCATCTTTCCATAGCCACTAAACTTCACGCTTACTTCAGCAATCGTTCCATCCGCTGTAGCATATATAGGGGTTCCGATAGAAGCAGCGAAGTCAATACCGGTGTGCATCTTCTTAACCTTGTAGATCGGGTGCGTGCGCCATCCGAAACCGGAAGCCAGTGCATGAAGTTGTTTGTTGGATACCGGTTGAATGGCCGGGATTGCCGCATAGAGTTTCTCTTTCTTTTCGGCAAGCTTTACAACTTCATCCTGTGATTTTGATTCGATATATAGTTTTCTGCGAAGCAGATCTACTTTTTCATTCAGACTGATCACCATGTCTTCATGGTCGATGTTCTTTTCGCGGATGTCTTCGTAACGATCTGTGCCGCCGGCACCTGCATCGCGTATAGCCTTGTCGATAGGTTCAGCGCCCAGTACAACACGGTATATGTTGTCATCGCGATGTTCTACATCACCGAGTATCTCGTTCAGGTTCTTTACGTCCTGAGTGAGCTTGTCGTAGTAGAATTCAAGTTCTTTAATTTCATTTTTAAGGATGAGCTCTTTGGGAGATTCGAAGTAGTTGGTGTAGAGAATAAGAAGACCAACGGCCATCGCTACGGTTAACGAAAGAATGCCGAGGGCATTCATTACAACATCACTGGTTTTAGTTTTTACCCGCTCGTATTTACAGGTTTCGGTGTCGTAGTAATACTTGATCCTGGCCATAGTAAGTTAAAGTAAATCTGTAAATTAAGTACTTTTCGGACGAAAGATCTTAACGACCTCTTCGTTACATTCGATAAACGGTCCTTCCAGCAGATCAATGCAATACGGTATCGCTGGAAAAACAGCATCCAGACACTGCCGGATAGCTTTTGGTTTCCCTGGTAAATTTACAATTAAGGTCTGGTTTCTGATACCAGCAGTCTGGCGCGAAAGGATTGCCGTGGGTACGTATGTAAGACTTTCAGCACGCATCAACTCTCCAAAGCCAGGCATCATTTTCTCGCATACTGCTTCTGTGGCCTCCGGAGTGACATCACGCTTCGCCGGCCCCGTTCCACCGGATGTAATGATCAGGCAGCATTTACGATTATCGGCCATATCAATCATCGTTTTCTCGATGAGATGTTGCTCGTCCGGAATTACCGCGTACTCTTTTTCCCACGGACTCTTCAAGTATTCATTCAGTGTTTCTACAATGGCCTTGCCCGGTATATCTTCATATATACCCTGACTGGCGCGATCTGAAACATTTATAATACCGATGCGAATGGGTTTAACGTGGTTCAAGAAGTTCAGTAGTTAGAGTTCAGCATTAAATGTACAAAAACCACCCCAATGGTAAAATCCAGCGAGGTGGTTTGTTATAGTATACGCTTCGTGCGTTGTAACTATTATTCCTGTGTCCGGAGGTGTTCGGATCTTCCTTTCTTGAAGACCTGTCTTCCCTTGTTGATGCCTTTGCGCAGCTCGCGTTGCTGCTCTTCAGGAAGTTCTATAATGTCTTTGCAGGACTCAGAACAACAGTTGTTGTATTTCTCTGCACATTCTTTACATTGGATGAACAGCAGGTGACAGCCATCGTTTTTGCAGTTGGTGTGATCGTCACAAGGTTTACCACATTGGTGACATACTGCTATAATATCTTCGGTGATACGTTCACCAAGACGTTCATCAAATACAAAGTTCTTACCGATGAATTTGTTTTCTATACCTTGTTCTTTTACTTCCTGCGCATACTTGATGATACCACCGTTCAGTTGAAATACATTTTTGAAACCGATGTGTTTCATCCACGCACTTGCTTTCTCGCAGCGTATACCCCCCGTGCAGTACATGAGCAGGTTCTTGTCTTTCTGATCGCGCATCAGATCTTCAGCTACCTGGAGTTCTTCACGAAACGTATCAACATCCGGGCATATAGCACCTTTAAAGTGGCCTACTTCGCTCTCGTAATGATTACGCATATCGATGATGATGGTGTTCGGATCATCAGCGAGTTTGTTAAAGGTAGCGGCATCTACGTGCGTGCCGCTGTTCGTTACGTCAAAGGAACTGTCGTCAAGACCGTCAGCAACGATCTTTTTACGCACCAGTATTTTCAGTTTGAAGAAAGATTTACCGTTATCGTCTACAGCGATATTCAGTCGAACGTTATTGAGCCAGTCGATGCTATACAATCTGTTTCTGAATGTGGCGAGGTTATGTTCGGGCACGCTGATCTGCGCGTTGATGCCCTCGGTAGCTATATAAATTCTCCCCAGGACTCCCAATTCATCAAACTCGCGGTAGAGCTGATCACGGAATTCCTGTGGACTGATGATGTGATGATACTTGTAGAAGGAAATAGTTACCCTTTTCTCGAGGGTGGAGCGCATCTTCTCCTTGAGAAGACGGCCGTCAACGCGATTGTATAATGCCATGGATTAATTGCAGGTTAATCATTGGTGCTTCCGAAAAAGCGTGGCAAAAATACAAAGAATTGAGGAGTGTCAAATTATGATTTTAAAGTTTCTATATATGTAAACTTTGCATATCTTTGTGAAGTAGTATAAACGTTGATGGTGAGATTTAGTATTCTGCTGCTAAGTGCAGCCTTTGATTTTTTGGAACAACAAGACGAACA
Source organism: uncultured Chitinophaga sp. (assembly GCA_966211525.1). Lineage (GTDB taxonomy): Bacteria > Bacteroidota > Bacteroidia > Cytophagales > Cyclobacteriaceae > Ohtaekwangia. The sequence continues at coordinate 24,669 of CBIHOZ010000072.1, forward strand.
TGTCAGAGCGAAAATATTTGCCGGGATTGAGCGCTCGCGTCATAACTTAAATATCAAATTCTTTAAGAAATTGAAAGATGATATTTGGGAATTCAGAACTGAGTATCGCGGTATCCAATACCGGCTACTTGCCTTCTGGGATAAAGATGATGCCTATGAAACGTTGGTTATAGCCACACATGGATTTGTCAAAAAAGTTGATAAAGTACCCGGCAAAGAGATTGAAAGAGCAGTGCAAATCAAAAACAGGTATTATGAAAAAAAGAACAAGCAAAAAAAATGATGACCTGAAGATATATACTTTAGAAGAAGCTAAAGATAAACTGATAGGTAAACGCGGCACAGCCAAGCGTGAAGAATATGAACTTGATCTGAGCATGGATGTTCTGTCCGATACGATCAAACGGCTTCGCATGGAACGTGATATGACACAAACTGAATTAGGGCAACTTATAGGGGTGCAAAAGGCACAGATTTCGCGTTTAGAAAATAGCCCTCAGAATATGACATTAGGTACAGCACTTAAATTGTTCACAGCCCTTCATGCTGAAGTGAAATTCATTGTAAGGCCAGAACGTAATGTTTCCAGGAAGCACACGGCTGTGCGTATTTAATTCATTACACTATAAGAGAAAGGAGACGCAGAGTTACTCAAACGGGGATTCCCTTCGTACCTTGTGTCTTCTTTGCCTTTGTGCTCCTGGATTTTGACTACGAATAACTTATAACTACTAACGGATAACGATCCACCACCTACCGATTCGCAGTCTTCGGCTGAAGCTTGCCGCGGATCAATAAATTATACTCTTCGCACGTAAGTATACCTTGCTCGTTACAATACGGACACGTTTTATACTCGTTACCAAATGCACCGCGGTGTATAATAACATGATCGCCTTTACATGCAGGGCAGACGACTTTACCGGCAGGTCCGCAGTCAATATTGTAATCCATGGAGAGTACTTCCTGCACTTTTTCTGCTTGGGTAGACTTCTCTTTCAAAAATTCAGTTTCGGCACGTTGCTTCCACAGTACAGCATCCTGCGAATACTGACCGTTGGTTCCTTTCAACTGAATATATTTGTTAAGCCAATCTATACTTTGCTTATACTGTTGCATGTAGAAAGAGTTCTTGCCAAAGTAATACGTGAGATCAGAAGGCACACTCTTCACCGAGCTCAGTACATGCCGGAATATTTTATCGGCACGTTTGTAATCACCGTTGTCCATGTAGTAAACACCGGAGTCAAGCTCGCGCATCAGTGCCGCTTTCTTCGCCTGTTCCTGCTGGCGTACATATTCATCAGCCTTCTCTTTATCCTGGGCATACAGCGTATGTGTGCTGCCGATCATGCAGCACACCATCACCATAATACATCCAATAGTCTTTGTCAATCTTCCTTCACCGGGGTAATACTGTATACTCATTATTCGAATCGTTCCTTGTCTAAGTTAAGCCACGCCAACGCAGCGTTGTGAAATATATCTTCTTTTATACTCGTACTCAAATCCATCGCTTCAATAAATGATCCGATCTTCAGATCACCGAGCGGAAAGGGATAATCGCTACCCAGGGTAACACGTTTCGATCCCTGCAACTTCAACACATACTCGAGCATCATCGGGTCGTGCGTAACACTGTCAACCCAGAATTTGCCGAGGTAATCTTTAGGTGCCACGGCATTGTCAACTGCAACAAGATCCGGTCGACATTCAAAACCATGTTGCAGTCTTCCGATTGTTGGCAGAAATGATCCGCCCGCATGCGCGAAGTTAACCCGAAGCGCAGGGAGTCTCTCAAATATACCGCCAAAAATCATGGAGCTGATTGCCCGTGCTGTTTCCGCTGGCATCCCCACAAGCCACGGCAGCCAGTAACGCTGCATACTTTTTTCACCCATCATATTCCACGGATGAACCAGCACGGCCATTCCTAGCGCTTCGCACGCTTCAAAGATGGGAAAGAACTGCGACTCGTTCAGGTTCAGATCGTTAATATTTGAACCGATCTGCACGCCCTGCAAACCCAATTGCTTACAACGCTCTGCTTCGCGAATCGCGAGCACGGTGTCCTGCATAGGGATGGTTGCCAGCCCCAAATAGTTTTTCGGGTATTGATCAATTAGTGCAACAATGTGATCGTTGAGAAACTGTGAGATCGCCAGGCCATCAACCGGCTTCGCCCAGTACGAAAACATAACCGGGATGGTGCATACTACTTGCACTTGCGTATGAAAGCGATTGTACTCTTCGATACGCAATGCGGGGTTCCAAGCGTTCTCTTCAATTTCGCGGAAGAACTGGTTGCCGCGCATCATGTTGGCAAAACCTTTCCGATGATGTTGCAGGTGAATAAAATCACCATAGCCAAACTTGCTGGTCCAGTCCGGGAGGTGCTCCGGTATAATATGCGTATGAGAATCTATCTTCAGCATAGGTGGCTTGTTAACAAAGATAGAATCAATTTTTTATCCGCGTGACTTACTTCGGGGTTTGCGTGAACGATACGTTGAGCGTTTTTTAGACGAGCGATTTTCTTTCTTTAATTCCATGTAACGCGACACACTCACGTTCACCAGTGCAAACATATCTCTCCGCTTACCGGGTATATCGTATAGTGTTTGGTAAGCGTTAACACGGTGCATATATTCATCCGTACGCGGATCAAAGATTCCATAGTTCATCCGTACATCGAGCGACATCATCCAGTCATCCGACACTTCCCAGTCAGAGCGAAATCCGAGCAAGGCAAACACCTGGTACGACTTGAAATCTTTTTTATCAGCTATAGTATATTTCGATATCGCAGGGCTCACCACACCATCGTAAACAATGGTATAGTCGGAGGGAAGTATAGGATAGACTTGTGTCGGGAACGTAAGTTTGGTTTCTTCGTGACTTACCGTTTCTTTACCGTTCATCAGGAATGCAAAACTTCCGCCAGTTGTGAGACTTAATTTAAAGAAGGCGAGATCAATGATATGAAGCTTCAGCGCGACCGGCAGATTGATGTAACTGAGGTTTATCTTGCGTGTTCCTTGCTGTCCACCAACGGTATTTGTAACATAGAAGTTCTGCCCTATATTTACCAGGCCGGGGTTGATGAAGAATCCATATCCTTCAAAGTCCAATCCGTAATTCAATGAGATCGGAGCAAATTTGATATCATACCGGTTTCTATAACGCGGGTCTTTGCTGATACCATCATCCCACGTATAGCTTGATGTCATTCCGGTGCCAATACCCAAATAAAGCGTGCGCGTTTGTGCGTGACTGAAAAAAAACGAAAACACTGCGATAAAAAAAATAGAAAGCCGGATCATTACAATACTTCACGGTTTAGCTGCAGGCGGCAAAATAAGCAATTAATGCAGTAGGTTTAATTTTAAGCGGTGCCATGTGATAATTATGTCAAAATTGTATTAAATCGCACTCCTTGTTACTCAAAAAGGGGATATGCAGAACTACTTTCAAGGCCTGAAACTTCGCGGAAATATCTATATAGTGTTGGTGCTCCGATTACTGCTGGCCATGCTGTTGTATACCCTCTGCCGATTGGGTTTCTACCTGTTCAATAAAAGTTATTTTACCGATATCACAGGCGATGATCTGCTGCGCATCTTCGTTGGAGGACTTCGCTTCGATCTCTCCGCTGTCCTCTATACCAATGCACTGGTTATCCTGCTAAGTATAATTCCGTTGCAGGTGCGTTTTCATCAGGTGTATCAGCACATAGTGATGTGGTTGTTTTTCATTTTTAATGGCATAGCGCTGGCAGCAAACGTTTCTGACTTTATATACTTCCGGTTTACCGGCAGGCGCACTACGGCCGATGTATTTAAACAGTTTGAAAATGAACAGAACATAGGCAGCCTCTGGTTGAGTTTTTTGCTTGACTACTGGTATGCCGTTGTATGCTGGATTATTCTTATTGCGTTGATGGTTTGGCTATACAGGTGCATCAAACTGCAAGGCCCGATGATAAAAAATAAAATTGTTTTTTATGTCGGTGGACTCTTAATGATGCTGCCTGTTATATACCTGGTGATAGGCGGGCTGCGCGGTGGTTTTGCGCATAGTACACGTCCTATAACGTTGAGTAATGCCGGCGAGTATGTAAAAGATCCGAAGGCAATCAGCATTGTGCTCAATACACCGTTTGCTTTACTGCGCACATTTGGTAAAACCAAAATACAAAAAGCAACTTACTTTGCAGACGAACAGCAGCTTTCAAAAGTATATACGCCTGTACATATACCGGTTGATACGGTTGCATTCAGACACGACAACGTAGTGGTAATTATACTGGAAAGTTTCTCGAAAGAGTTCTTCGGTGTATTCAATAAAGAGAAAGAGAATGGCGCCTATAAAGGATATACTCCATTCCTTGATTCACTCACACAACACAGTCTTACGTTTCAATATTCATTTGCCAACGGTCGTAAATCCATTGACGGTTTACCTTCGGTGATCAGCAGTATACCTTCATTGGGACTTCCTTATTTTTTGTCTCCGTATTCCGGCAATAAAATAAACAGCCTCGCATCGTTGTTAAAGCCTCAGGGCTATCACACTTCCTTCTTTCATGGTGCTCCCAATGGGTCGATGGGCTTCCAGGCGTTTATGAACCTGGCCGGTGTTGATCAATACTATGGCATGACCGAGTATGCTAATGACAATGACTCTGATGGCATGTGGGGTATATGGGATGACAAATTCTTTAACTTCTATGCCGACAAGCTGAATGAATTTCAACAGCCCTTCATGAGTTCGATCTTTTCGGTATCATCACACCATCCGTTTAAAGTGCCGCAGGAGTTTGAAGGTAAATTTAAAGGCGGTCCGCTCGTGATTCATAAATGTATCGAGTATACCGATTACTCGTTGAAGAAATTTTTCGAGAAAGCTTCGAAGATGCCATGGTATAAGAATACACTATTTGTAATTACGGCTGATCACACGTCATCCGAGATACAGTTTGATGAATCGCGTACAGCCTGGGGATTCTACTCGGTACCGGTGATCTTCTTTAAACCTGATCATAGTCTGAAAGGATATTCCGATCAGTTGGTACAGCAGATCGATATTATGCCCTCGGTGTTAGGACACCTGCATTTCAGTAGCCCATACGTTGCGTTCGGCCGCGATATATTTCGCGAGAACTCAGTACCTGCAGCCTTCAATTACAAAGACAATGTATACCAACTTCTGGAAGGCGATTACCTGATTCAGTTTGACGGAGCCAAAACAGTGGCGCTATATAATTTCAAAACTGATAAGATGTTAGCGAAAGATGTTAAAGACGAACAGCTGGAAGTAAAGAACGGGATGGAGGAGAAGATCAAGGCTGTCATTCAGCAGTATAATAACAGACTTGTGGAAGACCGGTTTACTGTTAAAGATATGGCTACTCCATAGACCGTAAACGAATCAAGTCTATAACATCGCCTGTGTCTCTTAGATTTCCAACGTCTAATTATCTACGCACTTCCGTGACAAGTGCACAGGCATTGTTGTTTAACAGGCAAGGACAAAGTATATCACATGGAGTCGCTATTTCCGATAGGGCCGGTGCTGCCGGAAGGTTTCAGTTATTTCCCGGATTATCTGACATCACAAGAAGAAGAGATGTTGGTGAACGCGATTGGTGAACACGAGCTTCATACTTTCATGTTTCAGGGATATGAAGCAAAAAGAAAAGTGGCAAGCTTCGGTTATGACTATAATTTCGCCAACAGAACTCTCACGAAGGGGAAAGATATACCCGAAGCTTTTCAACCACTGATAATGCGTATCGCCAGACAGCTTTCTATTGAGCCGCAGCATTTCGCGGAGCTGTTGCTAACGGAGTACCCGGCCGGTGCCGTTATAAACTGGCATCGGGATGCTTTTCCGTTTGATCTCATTGCAGGTGTATCGCTGTTATCAGACTGTGTATTTCGTCTTCGCCCACACGATAAAATGAAACAGGGCAGACGTTCCATCATTTCAATTCCGGTTCGAAGGCGTTCGCTCTATATTATTCAGGGCACGGCACGAAGCGAGTGGGAGCATAGTATTTCGCCCGTTAACACAACACGATATTCCATTACCCTGCGTACATTAAAAACCGATATATAGTCTGGAGCAAAAATCAGTATTCAGGGGTGATGGTTATTCAATAGCCAGCACATAAAAACATTTAAGCTGCGATGCCCGGCTCTTCGGATCAAGAAAGCTTCCTTTCGGTTTTGATACGCGATAATTATATACCTGTTTGGTAATGGAGTAATGAATGCCATATCGGTCGAGTTCGGCTTTGCCGTTCGCTCCGGTGCAGATCCATACCGGGTGCTTGATCGTTGTGAGCTTTTGTACCGGTATATCTGCAAGCAGGGATGCTGAATAAAAATCAAGACTGTTGCTGCGTTCGTAATCTTCCAAATAATATAGTCTGCTGCGATCGATGTGCAATTGAAGTATATCTTTGGCCAGGGGCTCACCAGCCTGGTATGCCAGCAACTGTGGATAGAAATGAAAACTGAGCAGCGTATTACAAAACAGTGCCATGCAAATGGACAGCATGACTACGCGTTGCTGCACGGTTGCTTCCTGCTGAAAATGGAAATATAGTATACCTGGTAATAGCAAGAGCGGTATAACGAGGAAATTCTGTAGCGGAAAGATCCACATCATAAGCACAGTCATACCAATCAAAAGTATACCAGCCTGAATAATCTGTGTGATGAACAGATCACGTTGTTGTCGCCTGCGAAGCGAACTCGTAAGATACCCGGCCAGCAATATTGAAAACAACGGTAACAGTATATTCAGGTAATGCGGCAGTTTAAAATTGGAAGCTGAGATGATGATGAAAATAATCGTGATGGTACCAAACGTGATGAACTCGCGTTGTGAGCTATAGCGGAATTTTTTGCGAATGAATTTTTTAAGCCGCTTCCAATACGCTGCAATGGTAAGCAAGCTCCACGGTATAAATGCCCAGAGAAATGTATGCAGGAAGAAGAACGGATCGCCCTGTGCAACCGCTCCGAATTTTTCACCTGCCAGTCGTTCAGTGTTTTGTGACCACAGTATAAATCGCACTCCGGATATAGCCGATTGTCCGCGGACAATTTTTTCGGGATGAAGATCGAACTGTATATAGTAAC
>CBIHOZ010000073.1:0-31776 GCA_966211525.1 uncultured Chitinophaga sp.
CTTACTGCATTCGTGTTGATTGCCGCTGTTACAACGGTGCACGCTCAGCAAGAGCACTATACACAATGGGTTGATCCAAATATAGGCACTGCTCATAGTCGCTGGTTCTTCTATACACCGGCAGCGGTTCCCTTTGGTATGGCCAAACCTGCGCCTGCTACCAATGCACACTATGGTAATGTACACGGATGGGATGCAGTTGGTTATGATCATCGACATGAGTCTATCGAAGGATTTCCGAACCTGCACGAGTTCCAGGTGGGTGGTATCGTATTCATGGCTTCTACCGGTACGTTGAAAACAATTCCCGGTAAACTTGAAAAACCGGAAGAAGGCTATCGCTCCCGGTTTGATCGCAAGGATGAAGTAGCAACACCCGGATACTATTCCGTTATCCTGAAAGATCATCGCATCAAGGCAGAGCTCACGGCTACGCAGCGTGTAGCGTTGCATCGCTATACATTCCCGGCCGGTAATGAGTCGCATATACTCTTTGATATCGGTAACAAGCAGGGTGAAAGCGGAGATGTAAAAGATGCCAAAGTATATATTACGGCTGATGGCCGCATCGAAGGCTTCGTTACAACGTTACCGCTATACGTTCAGAAGTATCAGCCGGGCGCGGAGGTGAGTATGTTCTTCTCGGCTGTGGTTGATAAGAAACCGTCATCATTTGGTGTGTTTAAAGGCACGGCATCGCGCGCAGGAGTAAAAGAAGAATCAGGACCAGGCGCAGGGCTATATTTGACATTTGATACAAACGATCAGGAAAGTATCACGGTGAAGGCCGGTTTCTCCTATACTTCGATCGAGAATGCCAGTCTCAATCTCCAGACAGAAGCGAAGTATCTCACCTTCGATCATGCTAAAACAAAAGCACATGCTACATGGAACGGCTACCTCGGTCGCATTCGTGTAGAAGGAAAGATACGCGAAGATAAACTGAAGTTCTATACCGGTTTATACCATGCGTTACTCGGACGCGGTCTTGCGAGCGATGTGAACGGAGCATACCCAAAGAACAACGGCACGATCGGGCAGATACCACTGGACAGCAAAGGACAACCTATACACAATCACTATAACACCGATGCCATATGGGGAGGCTTCTGGAATCTTACACAACTGTGGGCACTCGCGTATCCTGAGTATTATGCTGATTTTGTAAAGAGTCAGTTGCTGGTATACCAGGATGCGGGTTGGTTAGGCGATGGCATTGCCAACAGTCGCTATGTATCAGGTGTCGGAACAAACTTCGTCAGTCTCGCGATGGCCGGTGCCTATATGGCGGGTATACGCGACTTTGATATAGCGAAGGGCTATGAAGCAGCGCTTAAGAACGAGATCGATGGAAAGGATCGTCCACGCGGAGCTGGTAAACTCGATGTTGAACAGTTTGTAAAGTATGGCTATGTGCCGCATTTGGACAAGGGTAATGACTGGCAGGAGACCTGGCAGTTCTCGGCTTCTCATACACTCGAGTATTCGTTTAGTGCGTATGCTGTAGCACAGTGGGCGAAGGCACTCGGCAAAAAAGATGACTATGAAAAACTCATGCGTCTGTCGCGCGGGTGGGAACATCTGTTCGATCCGTCACTTAAGCTTGTGCGTCCTAAACTTGCCAACGGTCAATTCATAGACAACTTCAAACCGGGCGAGCCGTGGCGAGGTTTCCAGGAAGGAAACGCATGGCAATATACTTTCTATGTGCCGCACGATCCGGAGGGTCTCGTGAAAAAGATAGGTCGTGAAAACTTCAACATGCGCCTTGATAGTATATTTACTACATCGCAGAAAAATGCATTTGGCGGAGGCACTACGTTGGATGCATTCTCAGGATTAGCAGGTTTATATAATCACGGCAATCAACCGAATCTGCATACGTCATGGCTCTTCAACTTTTCAGGTAAACCTTCGCTAACGCAGAAATGGGTTCGCGCTATATGCAATGAGTTCTACGGTACTACCGGCATTCACGGTTATGGCTATGGTCAGGATGAAGACCAGGGACAACTGGGCGCGTGGTATGTTATTGCCAGTATAGGTTTATTTGATGTAAAAGGTCTCACCGATTCAAAGCCTTCATTCGGAATTGGAAGTCCTGTGTTTGATAAGATCACCATTCAGTTACGCGCGCCTTATGCAAGCGGCAAAGAGTTTGTCATCGAAACAAAAAACAACAGTAATAAAAACGGATATGTGCAGTCACTTCAGTTGAACAACCGGAAACTGAACAAGCCTTTTATTGATCTCGCAGATCTGCTGAAGGGCGGCAAGCTCGAGCTGCAGATGGGAGATAAACCGAAGGATAATTATAGTAAATAATGGTTGTTGTGTGGTAGTAATATGTTCATACATATTATTCGTACAGAAATGCGGCGATTTTTTCGATTCGCTATAGGAATTTCTGAAGGTATGAATGAAAAGCTTACATATTACTTTATCAGATTTGTTAATATGTTCATACATACTTACCTTGGCGGAAAGATAGCATTAAACAAAGAGACATCGTGAACGAAGTATAATTGATTTGGTTAGGATGGTCCACGTAGCAGGGCTTAGCCGGTAGCGTGCGGGCCCTCGCTGCATGGATTCATGCATCGTCACACGAAGTATATATATAGTACATATCAGGATTGAGTCACGGATAGTAAAAAGCATTATGAATACATCACGCATGGCAATCAACGATAGTTCTCAAACCTCATCGGCATTTGTGATGAAGGTATCACTCGTGGCAGCGCTCGGAGGATTGTTGTTTGGTTACGACACCGCGGTTATTGCTGGCGTTATCGGGTACTTACAGAAACGATTTGAGTTGTCGCCTATCATGACAGGCTGGGCAGCGAGCAGTGCTATATGGGGCTGCGCATTCGGTGCCATGGCAGCCGGATACCTGAGCGATCGGTTCGGCCGGAAGAAAGTGTTGATCGTTACGGCTATACTGTTTATCATTTCTTCGATCGGTGCTATGGTTCCCCGAAACCTGGAGGAGTTTCTTGTCGCCAGATTTATAGGCGGACTCGGCATCGGTGCTGCATCCATGTTGTCACCACTATATATATCAGAAATTGCACCCTCGCAAAACCGGGGCCGGTTGGTAAGTTTATACCAGCTCGCCATTGTTATCGGTATCAACCTGATATACTTTGTCAATCTGATCATCGCGTCTTTCGGAGATGAAGCCTGGAATGTAGAAGTAGGATGGCGCTATATGCTCGGGTCAGGAACAATTCCTGCTGTACTGTTTCTTGTACTTTTATTTATAGTGCCTGAAAGTCCACGCTGGCTTGTGAAGAAAGGTAAATATACCGATGCGCTGGATACACTCGAAAAAGTGAACGGTACAGGAGAAGGTAAAGCTGTATTAAACGAAATCAAAGAATCGCTCGGGCAAGAGGTAGGAACACTCGCGGATCTTTTCAGCAAGCGATTAAAACCTGCTTTGGTAATAGGTATAGTGCTCGCGTTGTTCTCGCAGATCACCGGTATCAACGCAATTATATACTATGCACCGGAGATCTTTAAAGGAATAGGATTTGCATCCGAGTCTGCCTTTATGCAAACCGTGCTGATCGGAGCTATCAATACAATCTTTACCTTTGTAGCACTCTGGCTCATTGACAAAGCCGGACGCAAAACACTTTTGCAGTGGGGTGTCGCGGGAATGATCGTATGCTTACTCGGTGTAGGACTATGCTTTCACTTTAATCTCACCAGTGGTCCGTGGCTGATACTTTTTATTCTCGCATATATAGCATGCTTTGCATCGTCCCTGGGACCTATACCGTGGGTATTGATCTCGGAGATCTTTCCAACGCGCACACGTGGCATTGCCATGTCATTCTGTACGGTAGTGCTGTGGATAGGTGTGCTGGCTGTTACGCAATTTACACCGGTACTGCTGCAGCGTGTCGGAGGTGCCTATACATTTTGGATATTCATGTTGAATGCAATTGTTCTGCTCTGGTTTGTTTGGAAAAAAACGCCTGAAACCAAACAACGCACCCTCGAGGAAATCGAACAAAGCTGGAAGCAATAATATATATACTATACCTATATACCGGAAGTAAAACGTGAAAGTTGCAATAGGAGTAGACATGGGAGGAACCACGATCAAGCTGGGCTTGATTCAGAATGGTAATGTGGTAGCGCAGGCTTCGTTGCCGGCCTCGTCTCATGTAAATCTGGTTACAAGGCTTGAAGAGACAGCTGATAAAGTAGATGCGTTGCTTGCCGCAAACAACGCAGAGCCTATGGGAATCGGAATAGCATTCCCCGGTATCATCGATACTATACGCCATAAAGTGTTGTCCAAATACGTGAAGTATCCGGATGCACAGGATGTCGACTTTTCGCAGTGGGCAACGGCACGCTGGAATATACCGGTGGCAGTAGAGAATGATGCAAAGGCCGCGCTTATCGGGGAGTGGAGATTTGGGAATGGAAAAGGTGCCAATGATCTTGTACTGATCACACTTGGAACCGGTGTAGGCTCAGCCGTTATGATGGATGGACGCCTGCTGTCCGGAAGAAATTTTACAGCCGGAAATTTAGGCGGGCACATGACGATCAACCTGCACGGCAACTTGTGTAACTGTGGTAATATAGGATGTGTTGAGACAGAAGGCTCTACGTGGGCACTGGCAGATGCTGTAAAGATCGCACCTGAATTTCCGCGCAGCACATTATCGAAAGAATCAACTATACATTTTAAAAACCTGTTCGAGCACGCAGCGCAGGGAGATATACTGGCTACACAAGTCCGGGATAAATGTCTCAAGGCATGGTCGCTGGGCATCATTAATCTCATACATGCTTTCGATCCGGAGCGGGTTGTTATCGGAGGGGGTATCATGGAGAGTCAGCATATTTTGCTACCCTATATTCAACGTATGATCACCACGCACGCGTGGGTTAAAAATAATCCTCCGCAATTGCTGGCTGCAGCGCATCCTCAAACTGCCGCGCTGCTGGGAATGTATCATGTATTAACTGAAGGCAGGAAAGCCCAGACAACGATGCTATGAAATCAAATTTTGATAAACATCCTTTTATTCAGGTTAGCCAAACGAGTGAAGACTGCATCATCGGGTGGAGTAATATAGCAACCTATATTAACAGTTTTGCAGCAGCAAAGGCAAAGAGTCGTATTGTAATGGTGATCGACTGCTACCAGGGTGTGCTGCACCACGAAGCAGAAGCCGAGCTGAGAAGACAACTTCGTTACGATCTCTTTGTAAAAAGTACCGATGCCTTTAAAGAGTCACAGGCTATAGCCGAGATGGTTTACCCCGATGTTACCGATGACCAGATCTTCGGTTTCATGACAAAGCTTACCATCGATAAATTTTTCGATGATAAAAAAGTAGCGGCATTGCAAAAAGAAATCGAAGCAAGAACAACGGGCATTGTTGTTGTATACGGAGAAGGTGCTAACTATATAGCATCGAAGCCGGATATAGTGCTATACCTGGATATGGCAAGATGGGAAATACAACTTCGCATGCGTAAAGGACAGGTAGATAACCTCGGTGTTGCCAATGCAGGCGCAGAGTTTTCGCACCAGTATAAACAGGCTTACTTTGTTGACTGGCGTGTGCTGGATAAACACAAGATGTCATTCTTTGACAAGATCGATTATGTGATCGACACCAATAAGCCCGGACATCCGAAGATGGTCGAAGCTTCGTTGGTGCGCAAGGGATTGGATATTGCTGCGCGTCAGCCGTTCCGTGTCGTTCCGTTTTTTGATCCTGGTCCGTGGGGTGGACAATGGTTGAAAGAGGTTGTTGATCTCGATCGATCTGCTGTTAATTACGCGTGGGGTTTTGATTGTGTTCCTGAAGAAAACAGTCTCTTGCTTAAATTCGGAGATACTACATTTGAAATACCGTCCATCAACCTGGTGCTGAAGAAACCTGTTGAGTTACTCGGTGAGAAAGTATATAAAAGATTTGGTGCAGAGTTTCCGATCCGTTTCGATTTTCTTGATACAATGGATGGCGGTAACCTCAGTCTGCAGGTACATCCTACAACGGAGTATATCAAGGATAAATTCGGCATGGAGTATACACAGGATGAGAGTTATTATCTTATGGATGTGAAGGATGGTGCGCATGTATATCTTGGATTGAAAGACGATGTCGTGCCTGAAGAGATGATTGGTGAATTGAAAACATCACAGGAAGCAGGAACGCAGTTCGATGCCGAGAAGCATGTTCAGAAGTGGCCGGTGAATAAACACGATCACGTTTTGATTCCGGCAGGAACGGTGCATTGTTCGGGTAGGGATAGCGTTGTGCTGGAGATCAGTGCGACTCCCTATATATTTACCTTCAAACTGTTTGACTGGGGCCGATTGGGCCTCGATGGAAAACCGCGACCGATCAATATCAGTCATGGAGCAAAAGTGATCCAGTGGGACCGCCGGGAAGAATGGACTAAAAAGAACCTGATCAACCGTTTCGAAAAAATAGCAGAAGGTGAAGGATGGACCGAAGAGCGAACCGGCCTGCATGAATTTCAATTTATAGAGACACGGAGACATTGGTTTACGGGTACAGTACCACATCATACCAACGGAGTTGTCAATGTAATTAACCTCGTGGAAGGACGCGAAGCTATTGTTGAAAGTCCGGATCGTAAATTTGAGCCGTTCGTTGTACACTATGCAGAAACATTTATAGTCCCCGCTGCCGTTGGTGCCTATACCATCCGCCCATACGGTGAGTCAGTTGGAAAAACATGCGGTACGTTAAAAGCGTTTGTACGAACAGCCGAGACAAAAAACGGCTATCATTTACCAGGCGCTTAAAGCAGAAAGTATATATGTAGTCTTGCGAGAAATATTCGCGACAAGAGTCGCGGTATATCTGCAAGCGGAAAATTTAAAACGAGTAACATCCACAGATGTTACTCGTTGCTTTTATAAAGCGTTGCAGTATTCCGGAACTTGATATGCTGGTAAAATAGCCGTAGCTTCAGAGCAGTAATATAAGCTGTAACGTGTAACTGATAAATTTTGACAGAATCTCAAACCTCTTCCTTAGAGCAACAAAGATACTTCCTTGCATCTATTGTAGACTCCTCGAAGGATTCAATTGTAACAATTGACTTCAATAGCGTCATTACGAGTTGGAACAAAGCAGCGGAGCACCTGTATGGTTATCCGGCAAACCAGGCTATCGGCAAAAGTCTTTCCATGGTGATGCTGCCGGAAGATATCAGGCAATTGCTTGTTAACATTGAGCGGATCCGGAACAGTGATGATGTTGAGATATACGATACAATACGGATAAGAAAAGGAGGCGATCTGATCCACCTGGAGATCATGCTGTCACCGGTTAAGAATGATGTTGATGAAGTGATTGGTGTTTCGACAATTGCCAGGGATATCACAGCGTGGGCGATAGCCGATGCAGCTTTGCGAAATTCAGAAGAAAAATTCCGCGCACTGGTTTCTCAAACTTCCGTTGGTATCTACCAGGCTGACCTGGACCACAACTTTATATTCGCTAACGATACTCTGTGTACTATACTTGGCGTCCCGAGAGAAGAGATTATAAACCACTCGGTTTGGATGCAATGTGTGGATGAGGATGTTGAAAATGAAAAGAAACTTTTTGAACGCTTTACAGAAACCAGTACACCTTTCGAAAGTGATAAACGAATTAAGACCAAAGACGGAAAAATTAAGTGGGTCAGAGAATCTGTTTCACCTATCTATAGTCCCGAAGGAAAACTGGCGTCAAGCATGGGAGTTGTTGTCGATATAACGGAGCAAAAGAACATTGACAGGCATAAGGACGAATTTATAAGTATAGCGAGTCATGAACTGAAAACTCCTTTAACCTCGCTCAAAGTATATGGCGAAATCCTGGAAGACAAACTCACTAGAAATAATTATAGCGATAGCGTATTCCTGGCCCAAAAAATCAACAGGCAAATAGACCGCTTCGGAAAATTGATAGCACAACTGCTAGACACGGGTAAAATAACGGCCGGTGGACTCGTGCTGCAGAAAGAGGTCTTCAACCTCAGTAATCTGATACTTGATGTAATCGCGGAACTGCAAAAACTTACGACTATACATACTCTGAAACTTGTAAGCGATTGTCATGTTTTGACATATGCCGAAGAGGAGCGTATACGACAGGTGCTGACTAACTTGATTTCAAATGCAATCAAATACTCACCGGATGGAGGTGACATCACCATTGCATGTGAAGAGAATGAAAGCTTCATAACTGTAACGGTTACAGACAATGGTATTGGTATACCGACCGAAGCACTTTCAAAAGTGTTTGACAGGTTCTTTCGGGTGCAGACAAAACAAAATGAAAACATCGGTGGTATCGGCCTCGGACTATATATTACGTCTCAGATCATCCGGAAACACGGGGGCAGTATTACGGTTAGAAGTAATGAGGGGCATGGGTCGGTGTTTTGTTTTACGATTCCGAGGTGAGGGCTTGGGGAGTATAAGATTGGAAGATTTTTAAGATTATAAGATTATAAAATTTTAAGATTGGAAGATTATACGGTTGGGGGATTCTTTTAGGATGATCGTGTATATATAGTATATGTATAGTATGAGTAAAGATAAGTATATTATATTTTTTCAGGGGGGCGGGGATGAGGATTATGATGTGGATGCTGAATTGGTGGCATCGCTGAAAGCACAATTGGGGACGGACTATTCTGTTCACTATCCGCGATTGAATGATGAAGAAATGCCTGACTACGGAAGACGAAAACAGATTGGTCAGGAGATTTCTGAGGCTGCGGATGATGTTATACTCGTGGGGCATTCGCTTGGTGCTTCGATGCTGCTGGTATATTTGTCGGAATATACAGTGGTTAAAAAGATTAAAGGAATTTTTCTGATGTCGACACCGTTCTGGAGCGGGTCGGAGGATTGGGTGAAGCCGCTCAAACTGCAACCGGATTTTATGGAAAAACTGGATAAGAAAATTCCGCTGTTTTTCTATCATTGCCAGGATGATGATGTCGTTTCGGTTTCGCATCTGGATTTTTACAGGCAACGATTACCGTGGGCAACGTTCCGCGAGATACCGATCGGTGGTCATCAATTCAACAACGATCTGTCTGTTGTAGCTAAAGATATACGCGCACTGTCCTAACGGTTTGATTCGTAAAGGAGCTATATATACTTTGTTATACTTCAGCTCTCACTCTTTTGAAAATCCTGATCTTCTGTTTGGTGGTGTATCCGGATCCTTTCATGATAGTTTTCCGGCAAATCATTCCTGCGGTCATCACATTGAAAAACCGCTCTGATCGCATTAAAAGTGTATTTCGTACATTTTTTATCACAATCGTTTGCATTGAATGGGTTTTAGTTCTAATTTTTCGTTGCAAAACCACTGACCCAGTGTATACTAAACCTGAAAACCTTCCCGGCGATCCGCTTTGGCACGCGTTCAAGAATGGCGATAAGGCATCTTTTGCGCGCATATATAAGGAGTACGCCAAGTTGTTGCTGAACTATGGTAACAAGGTAACGTCAGACAAAACGGTTATTGAAGACAGCATTCAGGATCTCTTTGTCGAACTGTGGCAGAACAGAGCAAACATCAGTGAAACAACGTCTATTAAGTTTTACTTGTTTCGTGCACTGCGTTACAAGATATGCCGGAACATCAATCAAAATGAATTTCTGAATTTCGAAGACATCCATAACACGCGGGAGTATTTTGATGATGCTTCGTCTATCGAAAGTTTTTTCATCGGCCTGGAGGTGCAGGCTTTGCAGATGAATCATTTAAAGAGCAGCATCAGTCAACTTCCCAAGCGCCAGCAGGAGGCCATCAACCTTCGCTACTATCATAACTTTTCAAACGAAGAGGTTGCACACATCATGGGTGTAAACTATCAATCTGCGTGCAAGTTTATCTATACAGCATTGCGCAAGCTTAAAGTAAGTCTCCGCGTTTCTTTCTCATCTTTCTTAATTTTTCTGAATTTTTTTTCCATCTACATGGATTAAAACTGAAGTCTTCATGCATTAGTATATGATAGCGTTAGCAATCATATACCATGGACTATACCAAATTTAACGTTGAAGACTTTGCCTCCAATGAAAGCTTTATCGACTGGGTAAATCAGGCCGACCCGGAAGCTGTAAAGTATTGGGAGCTATATATAGCCGAACACCCGGAGATTGTTCCGGTTGTGGAGAAGGCACGTGCGCTGGTGATTAACCTGAAGCGCGCAGAAGATGTACCCGGAGATGAGGACCAGATCCACGCCATCTGGACAAAGATCGAGGCACGTGTAGACCGTAAACCGGAACGGGTATCATCGGTGCGCACGCGTATAGCCGTACTGGCGTCTGTGTTGATCGTTGTCTGTGCGGGTATAGTATGGCAGCTTGCGGACGATAATTCATCACCTGCAAAGGATCTATATACCTATCAGCATGAAACCGACAACTATGCCGAGCAGGTAAACGAAACCGGTAAACCGTTGCGCATTCAACTGGCAGATGGGAGTATCGTAACGCTGCAGGATAAAAGCCGGTTGAAGTATAAATCAGACTATACTAACGTTACAGCCCGCGAAGTATATCTGCTGGGAGATGCATTCTTTGAAGTAACCAAAGATCCTTACAGACCATTCATTGTACATACCAACGAGGTACTCACCAAAGTATTGGGAACGAGCTTTCGCGTACAGGCACCGGAAGGAGCGAAGGATATAATTGTGTCCGTCAAAACCGGCAAGGTGTCGGTATATACTGCGGGCCAGACCAACGAAACTGACGACACCAAAGAAGGTGTGATCCTGTTGCCGAATCAGCAGGTAAAGTATGAGCGTGCAGAGCAGTCATTCGACAAGGCGCTTGTAGAAATACCCGAAGTAGTAAACCCTGCTGTAGAATCTGCAGATTTCAATTTCGATAATACACCAATACGCGAAGTGTTCAAGACACTGGAAGATGCCTATGGTGTAGAGATTTTATACAACGAAGAACTGATGGACAAATGTTTTATCACAGCGCCTCTTGGGTCTGAGCCTTTATTTGAAAAGCTCAAGATCATTTGCCAGACAATCGGAGCGAACTACGAGGTAATCGATACCAGGATTATCATCAACAGCTCTGGTTGCTAAAATGTGATGGTATATATAGACACAAACGCCTAGCGCCTATGAAATAAAAATACAAACCGAGTATAAAAAGCGATCGGTGATGTTGGGACACCACCGATCTGATTTTGCAATCCCGGCCTTGAGATGATTCGCACTCAGTAACAAGGCCCGGGATAGTTTAGTCCACTATTACATGGAACCAAAACCTAACAAATTTATGAAAAAACGTCAGACGCTTTGCAGTTTGATTTTATTGATTATGAGATTTACCGGAATTCAGATCCTGCTGCTCACTGTTTTCTCAGGTGCTGTTACAGCCACACCTTCCGATTTATTTGGACAAACCGTTCTGGATGAAGTGATCTCCATCAATGCAGAAGAGAAGAAGATCAAGCATGTTTTATCAGAGATTGAAAAATCAGTCCCGATAAAATTTACCTACAACCCGCAGACCATCGCGATCGATCAGCGCATTTCGTTTCACTATCACGATCAAAAACTATCCGATATACTCGCGGGTATTTTTGATCCGCTCCATATACAGTATCAGCTTTCCGGTGAGTATATTATCCTGCGAAAGCGGCTTGCATCGGACAGTTCAACGCAAACAGAAGTTCGTGATTTACCTTCGGTGGCAGTGATTGTAACCGGTACGGTAACCGATGAGAATGGCGCACCGATTCCCGGTGTCAACGTAGTAGTAAAAGGTACTACGCTGGGCACTACTACCAATGCAGAAGGTAAATATTCCATCTCGCTGGCGGAAGGCACAGAGACATTAATCTTCAGCTTTATCGGTTATAAAACTGCAGAGCTCTCGCCCGGCAACAGCACGGTGTTTGATGTTACCCAGGAATCAGATGTAACATCGTTGGGTGAAGTTGTTGTGATTGGTTATGGAACACAGAACAAAGCAGAGATAACAAGTTCCGTTGCATCCATCAAGTCAGAGAATTTTAACAAGGGAAATGTAACCGATGCCGGTCAGCTCATTCAGGGTAAAGTAGCAGGTCTTACAATCTCTGTACCGAGTGGTGACCCCACGAGCAGCTCGCAGATATTGCTACGTGGTAATACAACGCTGCTCGGTGCCAACGTGAGCCCGCTTATACTCGTAGATGGTGTGCCTGGCGACCTTCGTACGGTAGCACCGGAAGACATTGAGTCGATCGATGTTTTGAAGGATGGATCTGCAGCCGCTATATATGGAACGCGCGGTACCAACGGTGTTATACTCATTACGACCAAACGTGCCAACGGTGTAGATGTAGCACGCGTTGATTACTCTGCAAGCTTCAGCACACAAAATATATACCGGAAGCTCGACATGCTTACCGCGGATGACTACAGACGTCAGATCGCAGAGGGTTCGCGCACCGCTTCCGCGGATCTAGGAGCCACAACGGACTGGCTGGACGAAATTATGCAGACGCCTTTCAACCAGATACACAACCTGACGTTTCGCGGTGGTAACAACAAAACAAATTACCTGGCGTCTTTTAACTACCGGGGCCTCGAAGGTATATTTCAAAAATCCGACAACAAGACTTTTACCGGTCGCCTGGATGTGAACCATAGTATGTTTGACGACAAGGTAAATTTCAACTTCGGATTTCTGAGTCAGGACAATCGCTATAATACATCGGGTGACGGATCCAGTTTTAACGGCTATACCTATCGCCAGGCCTTGATCCGGAATCCTACTGCACCGGTGCGCGATGCCGAAGGAAACTGGCAGGAGTATCCCGGTGAATTCAATTACGATAACCCGCTGTCGCGACTCGAGGAATCGGATGGTATGAACCGTTCGCAGAACACGCGTATCAATACACGCATCAGCTATAAACCGGTTGAAGGACTCACACTGGCCTCGCTGTTCTCCATTAACCGCTTTAACCAGACACGCGGTTATGCAGAAACCAAGAAACATATATCAACGGTGCGCGCGGGACTTAACGGATATGTATCCAACGGAACACGTGAGACAGAAGACAAGCTGATGGAACTCACTGCGCAATATACCCGAAATATAGGTTCGCATACTTTCACGGTGCTCGGCGGATATGGCTACCAGGATAATTACTACCGTGATTACTATATGCAGAACTGGGATTTTCCAACCGATATATTCTCCTATCATAACATCGACTTGGGCAATGCACTGGCCGAAGGAGAAGCGATAATGCAAGGCTTTACTTCCAAGACAAACCTCATCAGCTTTTTCGGTCGCTTAACCTATAACTTCGAGGATAAATATCTGTTGATGGCAAGCTTGCGTCACGAAGCAGCCAGTCAGCTATATAAGACCAAAGATCCGTGGGGAACATTTCCTGCTGTATCGTTGGGATGGCGCATCACCAATGAATCGTTTATGGAAAACGTTCGGGTGATCAACGATCTGAAACTGCGCGCGGGGTATGGCGTTACCGGTACACCGAACAGCAACGGCTTTGGTTCGGTTGCATTGATGGGCTACGCGGATCCTTTCTACTACAATGAACAATGGGTGCGAACGCTCGTGCCTTCACAAAATGAAAATCCATACCTGAAGTGGGAAGAGAAACATGAGACAAACGTTGGACTTGATTTCGGATTGTTCAACAGTCGCGTGAGCGGTAGTATAGATTACTATAAACGTGAGATCCGCGATTTACTTTACGACTTCGCTGTGCCGCAACCACCCAATCTCTATGGAACAACACGCGCAAATGTTGGTGTCATGGAGAACAAAGGACTTGAAGTATTGCTGAACATTACACCTGTGCAGAAAGGAAACTTCGAGTGGAACACAAGCTTTAACTTCTCCACCAATTCAAACAAGCTCGTAAGTCTTTCGAACGACCTGTATAAAACTACCAATGACTACTTCACGGCCGGGGGTACCGGTGAACCTATACAAACGCATACGCACCTGGTAAAAGTAGGAGAGAAGATTGGAAACTTTCACGGTTTTAAAGCCGTGGATATAGATGAGAGTGGCTTGTGGATTTATGAGAATGCGAATGGCGAACACGAAACGTCTGCTACATTTTCAAAATCATTCGAGAATAAAAAAGTATTGGGCAACGGACTTCCCAAATACTATGCAGGCTGGAATAACAATGTGCGCTATAAGAATTTCGACCTGAGCGTTACCATGCGCGGTGCCTTTGGTTACCAGATCCTGAACTTCGAAAGAATGTATCTCGAGAATCCGACCATTACCAACTATAACCGGCTGAAGTCTTCCGAGGAGAAAATATTCGGTAAAACGAAACTCAATGCACCGCTGGAGTTTAACAGCTACTACATTGAAGATGGTGACTTCTGGAAGATCGATAACATAACGATCGGGTATAATGTGCCGAACTTGTCAAATTCAAAGTATATACGCTCGGCACGGATCTATATCGCTACACTGAACACCGCGATCCTGACAAGTTATAAAGGTATAGATCCGGAAGTGAATCGATTAGGACTCGACCCGGGTAATGACGGACGCGACAAGTATCCGACAGCGCGAACCTATACCATTGGATTTAATGTGAGCTTCTGAGTTATAAATGTATTGAACCATGAAAGAAATTTTTAAATATATACGCTTGGGCAAATGTGCGGCTTTAGCCTTTGTACTTTCACTGGCTGCCTGTACCGAACTCGAACACACGAACTATAGCACCATCGTGTCTTCGGAGTTTAACCCGACAGAATCTGATATAGCGGCTATTGTAAGTGCCGGCTATGTGGCCTGGCGACAAACCATGCTGGAGTGGAACGGTGTATGGCGCACACAGGAAGTGAGCGGTGATGAAGTGGTGATCCCGGCACGCCCCAACGGTTGGGTGGATGGCGGTATATACCGCAGGATACACGAACACAAATGGACCGCAAATGATGATAATGTGTTGCAGGGATGGTCGCGTACCTATGCAGGCATCACGGTGTGCAACAAGATTATTTACCAGATCGAGACAAACTATATTCCGCTGACAGACGCGAAGAAGGCTGAGACACTGGCCGAACTGCGTGCGCTTCGTGCCTCATACTATTACCTGTTGCTGGATATATATGGCAATGTTCCGATCGTTACGGACTTCGATGTTCCTGAAGGTTTCCTGCCGGAACAGAGCTCGCGCCAGGAGGTATATAACTTTGTAGTGACTGAGCTCACGGAAAGTATACCCAACCTCAGCACAGCGCACGATATGACGATGTACGGTCGCTTTAACCGCTGGGCCGCCTACACGCTGCTCGCCAAAGTATATCTGAATGCAGAGATATATACCGGCACGCCACAATGGGCAAAATGTATAGAAGCATGTGATTCAGTGATGACGCGTCCGAAGAATAAATATATACTGGAGAAAACCCAGAAGAATGTGTTTATTACTGAGAACCAGAATTCGCCTGAAATTATTTTCGGCCTGGCGATAGATGATAACTATACCAAGAACTGGAACACGTTTGATATTCATATGCAAACCCTGCAGCCATCGATGCAGGCTACCTATAATCTTCAGCAGAGTCCGTGGGGTGGTATGTGTGCTATACCGCAGTTTATCGATACGTTCGATCCGCAGGATGCACGCCTCACCGAGAACTATATCTTTGGACAGCAATACTCTTCGGCAGGAGAAGCACTGGAATGTACCATGGGCGATCTGGCCGGAGAGCCACTTGCATTCATTAACGAATTACCAGGCGTTGATAAGTCGGAAGAGATACACGGCTATCGCTTTGGCAAGTTTGAAATAGCGAAAGGATCAACCAATATTTTGAACAACGATTTTCCCGTGTTCCGCTACGCAGATATACTCATGATGAAAGCCGAAAGCCTGTTGCGTACCGGCAAAGCTGATGAAGCAGCAGAACTGGTAACACAGGTAAGACAGCGGGCGTTTAAAACCAATCCGGATAAAGCTGTCGTAACCGGTGCGCAGTTGCAGGCGGGAAGTGCATATGATTATGGCCTGCGCAATCACCTGGCATCTACGAACGAAGGTGGAGATGATATACTATACGGACGTTTTCTCGATGAACTGGCCTGGGAATTTAACCAGGAGGGAAGAAGACGCCAGGATATGATCCGCTTTGGTGTGTTCCATACCAAGTCGTGGTTGTCTCATAGTGCGTCCAACATAAACATGGCGCTATATCCTATACCGGAGACCGAACGCAATAAAAACCCCAAGCTCGAACAGAACCTGGGATATTGATCGACCTATAAAGATGTTCTAATGTATAGGCTGTGCATAATCGTGAAAGACTGTGCACAGCCTGTCTTTTATAGGGATATATATATGCAATAAATTACAATGCTCAGAGAGCGATATTGTTCTGCACATGCAAAGCCGGGGGCAGATCGGCCTCAGCAAGCATCTCGCGGATATCGATCTCTACAGTCCGGCTCATCTGTGAAATAGGTATATCATTCGCGCTTCCTTCAAAGGGATTCTCCGTACTTTCTCCCACCTGGTCCAATGACGTATATACCCACGACATTAAAGTACTGAACGGAATAACAAACCAAACCATGTGTCCTTGCAATATACCGGTGATGGTATCATTCAGATTATCAAATTCACGCAGCAATGCAAAGGGGAGTAGTATAGCAAAAAGCTTTACCAGCAACGTATTTATGGTAGCATACTGCCGCGGATAGGGAAAATTTTTGATCCGTTCGTTTTTCCCCTGGTGACCGGAAAACTGTCTCAAAGCAGCATGCATATCCATAAACCGATAATTGTCCAGGAGACCATCGTCATATAGCTTTTTTAGTGCATGGCTTTGCAGGCTTAGCAAATATACAGCCCTGTTATTTTTCGACATAACAATGTCCAATTCCTCTTTAACTATATATTTCGACAGTTCTGTCTCAAGCGGTGTTTCGCGCTCCGGCACTGTGTAAAACTTTCGATACTCGCGGTTGTAGGTTTTGTTGGCTGTTTCCCAACTTCGTTCCGATCGGAGCTGGTATCGCACAGCCGTGAGCCAGGCGAAATGACGGTATATAATTTCCCGGGACCTGTTGCTGTCGCTAACGAAATCGCGACACATCATTGCCCACGACCGGCTCGCACTCATTGTAGCGCCCCATACCTGTCGCGCTTCCCACGTGCGATTGTAGGTTTGTATATTCTTGAACCCCACAATAAATGCTGTAGCTGTGCCGAGTAATGCAACAACAGACCACGGCACCGATATCCATTTAATATCAAACACTTCGTAGAGCATCGCAGGAATGGTGCCGATCAGCAAAAGCCAAAGTATACTTCTCCTGGTCCAGAAAAGAAACTCAGAAAGTTTATACGATTTCCCGGTATGCATGTACGTCAGATATAGGTATATGAATTTGTACTATAGGTGATTATTCGCTACAGTAAATTTTCATAGTTGATGGCTATACTATTTTCGCCTCCTTCCTGCTCGGTGTGTAAGGGCTGATCGTGCATGCGGATCGCATCATCGATAAATTCACCCCCGGCATTGATATATTGCGCAGACTCATAATGAACAATGTGATGTTCGTCAGGCTGTTCATTTGCATTTTTAGGATCGGAATGTGAGATGAGGATATTCATAATATTGGTGATTGGTTGTTTCTATAGTTGAATCGTAAATCAATAAACAAGCATATATATGTGATCTGCCGCCTGTTGACTTGCTGTGTTGTTGACCGGTTTTTGTAAGGATATATACATCCGGCGTAGGGATACCCTGATGCACGAACAGGTGGAAAGTGCATTCCCGTTACAACCGCCTCCGCAAGCTGTCACCCGTCATCTTCGTTTCAACAGGTGGCAGATCATTGTACTCAGGCGTGCTGCAGTTGCTTACTCCACCATTCTTCAAAATCAATGGCACCTATTTCAGCTTCACCGGCAGGCACCAGTGCAGCATGCGTAACCTCGCCACCAAAATATACCGGTTTGCCGTTGGGTACTACGGTTCGCGGATCATGCGAATGCTGTAAATATTGCGTAACAATCTCATACATTTTAAAACGTTCCGGCCCCGCGATTTCAACGATACCATTGGCTGGTGTTGCCAATGCATACTTTGCTACGAACGATGCTACATCATCGGCAGCGATAGGCTGGAAGAGTACATCTGACAAATGTATTTCGTTACCATCGGTTGCCTGGTTCGCGATGCCCGCAAGGAACTCCAGGAATTGTGTACTGCGAATTATAGTATACGGTATACCAGACTTTTTAATCAGATCTTCCTGCACAACCTTGGCGCGCATATACCCTATATTTTGCATAATGTCAACGCCTACAATAGATAGCGCTACATGATGTTTAACACCGGCATTGATTTCTGCCGCCAGTAAATTGCGTCCTGACGTCTGGAAAAATTCCAGCACAGCCTTGTCTTCAAAAGACGGAGAGTTGGCAAGGTCTATAACAACATCCGTGTTGTTCATAGCTTCAGCCAATCCTTCTCCGGTTATAGTATTTATACCGGTGTTGGGAGAAGCTGCAATAACCTGGTGGCCGAATTGTCTGAGTTGAGACACTACTTTGGTTCCGATGAGGCCGGTGCCTCCGATGACTACAATTTTCATAGTTGTTTTTTTATTGGTTCGATTGGTCTTATTACCAATGCGATGCCAATCAATCAAATTGTTGATAGTCAGTTAAGTATATAAATGCCCCTTGTTTTTCTTCACTGTATTTAGTGAAAGCACGAACGGTTTCACGAAATACAGTGAACGTGCATGTACCCGGAGAGATAATCTTCGTAAATAACCAGACGATAATTGGAAGCGGTTGTCAGGCGAAGTAATCGCTCTTGCTGATGCCGAACTTCTTTATTTTGGAGTGTAACGTATTGCCCGGAATTTTTAAAACTTCAGCGGCACTGCCGGTTCCTGAGATCTTACCGGCACAGCGTCTTAACGTTTCAATGATATAGCTGCGTTCCACTTCTTCCAGCGAACGGTTTAACAGGTCTGCTATATCTTTCTTTTCCGCGTCAGCATGCTGCGGTATATATACTTCATTCAGTGTTCCGTCTGTTGTCAGTAATATGCTGCGTTCAATGGAATGCTCCAGCTCCCGCACATTGCCCGGCCAGGTATAGCTGCGCAGTTGCTGAATTACTTTGGGAGCAATCTTCCGGATCTTACGTCCGGTGTTCCGGCTATATTTCTGTACAAAGAAATGCGTGAGAGCTTCAATGTCTTCAGCGCGATCGCGCAGGGGAGGCAGGTGTATCGGAAATACATTCAAACGAAAATAAAGGTCAGCGCGAAAACGTCCGGCCTTAACTTCTTCTTCAAGATTACGATTGGTAGCTGCGATCAGTCGCACATCAATTTTAATAACCTGTTTTCCTCCCACGCGTTCCAGTTCGCGCTCTTGTATCACACGCAACAATTTAGCCTGCGCATCAAGCGGCAGTTCACCAATTTCGTCAAGGAAGAGCGTGCTGTTATTTGCAAGTTCAAATTTACCGATGCGCCTGTCGATAGCGCCCGTAAAAGCTCCTTTCTCGTGACCGAACAATTCGCTTTCAATAAGATTAGCAGGCAGTGCAGCACAATTCAGTTTTACCATCAGCTTGTCCTTTCGTGCCGATGCATTGTGAATAGCCCGCGCGATCAGTTCTTTGCCCGTACCGGTTTCGCCCAGCACGAGCACCGTACTATTTGAATCAGCAACCAGCGACATGAGGCGATATACCTTCTGCATGTGTTCACCACTGCCAATGATCTCCGAGAAGTTATATATAGTCCTGATCTGCTCTTTCAGGTAATCATTTTCTACTTCAAGTTGTTTTTTATACGCCAGCAGTTTTTCATTCGCCTGTATATTCGCAATGGCGATTGATATTTGTGCACATATACCTTTCAAGAGTAATGGACTCAGTTGATTGGCGAGCAACCAGATCGTGCCTATCGTTCGGTCTCCAACACGCAACGGCAGTCCGTACATATTTTTTAGTCCGGTGGTTTGCCATAGTTTCGCGTATGCATTACCACTCCTCAGTTCTTCATCTACATTAAATATCAGTCCATCTTTACTCGCAAGAACCTGCGCGGTATAGGTTTCATCGATGGTGATCGGAGTGGCCAGCATCTTATCAAAATCTATCTTGGCTTTTTCGAACAACGAACGATCAAACATAAACGCTGACAAGTGAACGCCATCATCATGCAACACGCGGATCATCGCCAATTGTGAATGCATCGTTTTATCAAGCACTCTGAAAATTGCGTCCTGCAGATCCTGCTTCGAACGTACTTGCGAAATGTCGTTGCTAAACTCAAGCAAAAACGCCTGCTCGTCCTGCTTCTGGTGTATCTTTTCGTTGGCCATAATGTTGGCCAGGGCAACCGATATCTGCGCACATATACCTTGCAGCAGATCGATGTTGATCTCCGCTATATCCAGGAATAAAATTCCGTGATTAGTCTCACCATTACGCAAGCGTATCCCGACAATTTCCTGGACGCCCATCGTCTTCCAGTGCTGGAGATACGATGATGTGATGCCGCGTTTGATTTCTCTTTCAACATTAAACAACAACGGAATTGCGCTGTTCAATACTCGATTCTGCAGTCCATCATTCACCAGGTGCTGCGCGTTGTCTTGCAAGCTCCATGTTTTTGCATCGGGCAGTTTACGAAGATCATATATATAGGGACTCATCGTGGTGTTGTCTTCGTTGATCCTGCGAATAACAAAACCACCTGACGGATTCAACTTTCCTAACGCAGTACGCACAGCGCGCGCCAGTTCTTCTTTCGTTCGTACGGTAGCAATCTCACTGCTGAAATCGAGAAGGAATGATTTCTCTTTTTCTTTTTTAACGATCTCTTCGTTTTTGATAATGTTTGAGACAGCACTCGACAACTGCGGAGCAATACCTTTAATTACATTTCGGAATTCGGTGGTAAAGCTGCCGGGCTTATCATTATAGATGTGAATGAAACCGAAAGGCTTTTCTTCTTTTACCAGTCGTGTCATCAGAATTTCACGTACACCTTTTTCATAGTTGACACGAAGGAACGCAGGGCTCTTCGGTTCGTTCATAACATCTTCCAACAGAAAAGATATAGGTTCGTTGGATTGCAGCACGGCCTGTATGAAAGGCTCATTCAGGGAAAAACGTGAGTGCACCATTTCCTGGTAACGTTCATGCGACCGGATCGGTGATCCGTCATTGTCCAGAAGAAAAGGTATATACGTTTCGTCTTTGTAGTCGATCAGGGTAACGATCGTATGCGTAAAGTAAAATAATCCCTTGATCCGTTTTCTGAAAAGGATGAGCAGGTCGTTCTTCTCGCGTACCTTGGTAATATCATTTCCCAGTTCCAGTAAAATTTTTCGTTCCTGCTCCAGTATTTCTTCCGCTGATGCAGGCAATTCCGGTTCCGAGAGTTTTACCCTTTTCATATATGCAATTTATGTAAAATACGGAAGTCAATTGAAATATCAGTCATGTGATATCGTAACAGCAAAGGATGCCTTGATTACATGAATCTTCGAGGCAGTTTCTTATCTTTACAGTGCTTCGTACCCTGCGAAGTTACTTAACCTGATGCCATGGCACGCCTGTTCCTGACCGTATTCTTTATAGCATGTTCTGCTGCTGTGTTTTCGCAGCAAAAGCTTTTAAAAAAATCGTGGATCAATATTTCGATCGAAGAATTCAGAGACAGCGATCCGCTACCCGATACCACGTACCTGCGCTATGAATTTGATAATACACATCTGAATTTTTCTTTTGATCCCGGGTGGAACAACTCGATGCGGTTGCCGTGGTCGCTTCGCGGCAAAACACTTACCCTCGGATACGATACCTGGACGATAGAACATCTTTCTGATACAGCACTGACAATCTATCTCAAAGGCTATAGAAGAATGAAATTTATAGCAGAGGAATATCTCACCCGCTTTGATGAATACCTCGAGCCTATCGGTGAGCATAACGGAAAGCCGTTGTACAAAGCCAACCGGGTTGTAACGCCACGGTATAAAAAGAATAATCCGTTGGGAGATGACATTCGCAAGCAAGATCTTACCGATGATTATAATATTCGCAAGGCCAGAACTTTTTTAATGTCTTTTATTATTACGGAAGATGGACGAGTGGAGAATCCCAAAATATTAAAAGGTATTATCGAAGGATATGATAATGGAGTCGTTGAAGAACTATTAAAGACTCGCTGGCGACCGGCTATGCACAAAGGTAAAGCTGTGCAAACGCTGATGTATTATGAAGTAAAGTTCCTCGATTCGCTTATTCAATATTGATTGTGTTGTACTTACAAACACGTCATATCAAGTATATATTTTAGTTAACCACAATTTCTGATTTAAGTGCCTGATGCACTTGATGATACTTTCGGGACAAAAGCATATTACGTTTTTTGTGGATAACTAATTCAATTGATACTGAACACGTTTACCTTTTTGAAGAAAAGCAACTATTATCTGCAATGATTTTCTTCGATACTTGAGTGCCAGAAGAAAAAGATAGCATGCAACAGACCGATTCGAAAAAAGATGTCGTGCCTTTGTCAGTAGATAGAGTGATTGACCTCATTCGAATCGTACGGAATGATCTTGTTAAAGATTTGTTACAAGATGATTACCTGGCTGCTATATATGAGAGCAAATATAGCAAGCCGCTGTCCAACATAAAGCGTGAGTTTATGAAGCGTGATTTGAAAGAGATGTTGATCGCTCCGGTAGATCTTGTTCATTACGCTGGCCTGATCACACACGTGCGGAATACCGGTACATTTTCATTGGAAGAGAAGAACTCCGATTATTTCTACCGCGATGTTGAACGTGTCTTTGGAAGATATGTGATGTGATCACCTCGAGTAAAATTCGTTTCCTGTCAGGGAATGCGATTGATGTAACCAACGTAACAGCGTCACGTCAATCGCTATATATACTTGCTATTGGCTGTTTTCTTCCTTCGATTTCCAGCATACACGACTGTGCCAGACCGCAGCGGTTACCCTGTGTGAGAATGGTGGAACAAATCGTTCAGTAAGGTCTTCCAAACGGTCGTGCCCGTTTTTTATCGAGAAGGGCTTTATCGACAATCCACACGTTCATCATGTTGTACCGGCCTTTCACTAACACTTTGCAATATTCTGTTTTCTCCGGAAGTTCGAATGTGAAGCGACCGTCACGGGTTTGTGTGGTGCCAACGGCTATATATTTATCGTTACCGCCTGTTTCAAAGTTGTTCGTAGTCGTCATCCATACTTCCACTTTTCCTTCGGTATCAACTGGTGTCCAGGTAAGCATGGCATTTTTGCCGTTGCGTGTAGCCGCCAGGTTGGCTACAGATACTTTGCCGATGAATGGTACGCCATCCATTTCCTCCTGCACGGCAGAAGGAGTGGCTATATTCATGAAGCGCAGAATGGAGGGGGCTATATCTACTACAGCCGGTTGTGAGAATTGTTTGTTCAGCGGCTTTACGTTGGTAACGATCCACGCGTTTCGCTCACGATCCGATTGGCCGCCATGGTTCTTACCGGTCTGGGCATCTCTTCCGTGATCGGTAGTTACTACAATCATCCATTCTTCGTTGTAATTTTTCATACGCTGCTGAAGTGCATTCCATATTCGCCCTACCTGGGCATCGGCTTTTTGCACTGCATCGGTAAACGCCGGACTGTCTCCATACATGTGTCCCATATCATCCGTATACTCCAGGTATACCCACGACAGATCGGGACCTTTTTCCAATATATACCGGCTGGCCTCCGTTGAAATTTGTTCATCAATGGCAAGCATGAATTTCCGGTCCTTCGTATGCGGAAAGCGCACGGTATCCAATTCAAGTCCATCGTATGTATAGTCTATATCTATTCCTCCTGCTTCCGGAAGATTCTCTCCGATAAGTTTGGTTCGGTTATCGGTCCAGGATGAAAATATAGCGGTGGTCAGTTTAGGATTTGTGGTTTTCGCTATGCGGAAGATATTCCAGTAGTGATAGTTGGGAGCCTTGATGTCGTTGTCCCATACGTTGTGTTTATTAGACCATGTTCCGGTAAGCACATGGTTATAGCCTACAGCCGATATAGTGGGCGATTGATTATAGCTGTCTTTTATTCCGCCCTGGCTGGCGTGTGTATATCCGCCTTGTGCGGCAATCATATCGAGCACCGGTGTCTCAACTTTTTCAATTACATCCGCAGGAATTCCATCGAGAATGATGAATACGGATTTTTTTTGTTGAGCGTATACGGTATAACTCAGCATGAAGCACCAACAAATTGTTAATAAAAATTTAATCATATATATATTACTGATGCGGTGTATCATAACGCGTTTAAAGCTTTCGAAAAAAAGGAATAAGGGTATAGGCTGGTTATAAGCACCTGAAAAATACTTAGCAATGTAATGCGCAAAGCGATTTACGATTACGCTGCGTAATATATATAATCCGTTTGACTTTTAGGGATTGGTCTCTGTAGCAAGGACATCGTGTGTTACGTGTGTTAATAAATTTATAAGACAAAGCAGGAGGGACCCCTCGCTAAATCTTAACAACGTTGCTACTGCGTAGGCAGACTGTTGTAATGGATGGAGGATATATTTTGATGCTCCTTACTATATATAATAAGAAGCAGATACTACAACGACCGTTAGCATAGATAACGTTAATGCTGCCCCTTGTCTGACCGACAATATCCGGAATCGTCAATACTATATATATCGTCTCAACGCCAGCTCTTTTAAGACAAGCTTTTTTCGAAAATCCGGAAAGTTGTTCAAACTTCTTCTTGGTTGTTTTTATTGCGGTTGTATATTTGTGTAGAATTAGTCTAAATAATATTAATCTCGACCCAAAGCATGAAATCTAGCTTTACTCTACTGTTTTCGCTGTTTTTTGTTCTCGTTTCGTGGGCTCAAAGCCCGAATGGTACAATCCGCGGCACCATTTTAACAACCGATGGCCAGCCCGCAACGTCCGTGAATGTTGTCGTGAAAGGCACAAACCTCGGAACCCGCGCGGACGATGCCGGCCGATTTACCATCAAAAATGTACCCGTAGGTGCACAGGTATTAGTCGTTTCAATGGTTGGTCATCAACCTGAAGAAAGATCGATCGATGTGCATGCGGGTGACAACATAGTTGAAAATATAGTATTGGCAGAAACATCTGAACAACTTCAGGAAGTAGTAGTGGTTGGTGAACCTGTGAACAAGTTTGCACAGAAAGAGACCGACTATGTTTCACGAATGCCGTTGAAGAACCTGGAGAATCCGCAGGTATATACCGTTGTAGACAAGGACCTGATGAAGGAACAGATTGTACTGGAACGTACAGATATATACCTGAACGTGCCCGGTGCCGTGCCGAATTTCCTTGCCGGTGGTTCACAGGGAATGAGCATGCGAGGTTTCGCTACAACGGTGGGTATGCGCAACGGTATGGTTACCAGCGCGATTGTTCCGCTCAACCCGGTTATACTCGAGCGTCTTGAAGTTGTAAAAGGTCCTGCAGGAACTTTGTTCGGCGGAAACCGAAGCGCAACGTTTGGTGGTATATATAACTATATAACAAAGAAGCCTTACGATCATTTCGGTGGTGAAGTAAGTTATACCACGGGCAGCTTTGAATTATCCAGAATTACGGCTGATGTTAACACGCCTTTGAATAAAGATAAGACTGCGTTGTTCAGATTAAATGCGGGCTGGCAATCGGAAGGATCTTTCCAGGATCAGGGCTATGCCAAGAATTATACCCTGGCACCAAGCTTTTCGTACCAGGTAAATCCACGCCTTAAATTTATTGTAGATGCTGATCTGACACGGAGTACATTTACCATCAGCACATTTTCAGTTGCAGCTATGTCCAAAGTATCCGCGCGAAGCTTCAAAGATCTGCCGCTGGACTATAAGCACTCCTATATCAACAACAGTCTTGATATCAGCAATGGTATAAATAACGTGCAGGCTCGTATCGAATATAAAATATCCGATCAGTGGACTTCACAAACAAACTATTTATACTCGGAGGGATTCTACAAAAATTTCCTGTGGACAACGTTGAACATGTTAACGGATTCCACGATGTCGCGCACGGTAAGAAATCAGAAACCTGAGATATTCGGAAACATTCAGTTTCAGCAAAACTTCATCGGTGATTTTTACATTGGATCATTCCGGAACAGAATGCTCATCGGATTGGACTATAACAACAATTACAACAAACTGAACCGCGTAACGCTCACGTATGATACTGTAAACCTGAATCAGCCGGTGAAAGTTATGAGTGCTGATAAAGTTGATGACCTTTCATACCAGAGAGGATTTGCTGCTAGCTCAACGAAAACCGAAAGCTATGGACTATATGCTTCCGATGTATTCAACATCACACGTAAACTGTTGGTGATGTTAAGTCTTCGTATGGATCGATTTACAACGGATGGCTCGTATACAGTAGCAACCGGTCTTTATACCGGTGGATATAGCCAGACTTCGTGGTCGCCTAAACTTGGTTTTGTATACCAGCCGATCGAAGGTAAAGTAACGGTGTTCGGTAATTATACCAACGGCTTCATTAACCTGGCCCCGGTGTTACAACCTGACAATACCTTGCTAAAGCTCAAACCGCAATACGGCAATCAGTGGGAGACCGGTATAAAACTGGATATACTGAAGAACAAATTGAACGCTACCGTAAGCTACTATGACATTACCGTTACAAACTCTACACGCACCGAGTTGGTGGAAGGTAAAACGTTTATGTTCCAGGATGGTTCGCAAAAGAGTCGCGGTGCAGAAGTTGAACTTATCGCGAGTCCTGTTACCGGTTTAAATATAGTTGCCGGCTATGCGTACAATGAAAATGAATATTCGAAAGCATCGCCAGCGCTGGAAGGTAAATCTCTTGCAGCAAGTCCGAAGCAGGTTGGTAATATATGGGCGAGCTACCGTATCGCCCGTGGACAAGTAAAAGGACTTGGATTTGGTGTCGGAGGAAATTTCGTAAGCGACTCGTGGTTCGAAGCAACCAATACATTTGCTATACCATCTTATACCCTGGTAAACGCCACTATATTTTATAGCCAACCGCGTTACACACTCGCTCTGAAAGGCAACAACCTGCTGAACGAAGAATACTGGAACTCCAACGGCACCCCACAGAAACCAGTCAACCTCGTAGCAAACGTTACATTCAGATTCTAATAAAATATAATATATAGTCTTAAAATATAGTTTAAAAAAAGAACGAAGGCCTCCAGCAAAGCAACGCAGGAGGCCTTCATTCTTTAGGAAAGTATATATATTGAAACAAGGAATCCAGCCCTATCACAACGCGTGAACCTCCTATAGCCAACAGATCAACAACCAGCAGCCAGCAGCTCGCAACCAGCAGCTACTTCAAGCTTGCCGCTTCCAGCACAGCATCAGCAAAAGCCTGCGGTGCTTCCTGCGGAAGATTGTGTCCAATGCCACCCGTAATTGTATGATGCACATATTTACCTGTAAACTTAGCAGCATATCGGGCCGGGTCAGGATGCGGTGCACCATTGGCATCACCTTCAAGTGTTACCGTTGGGACCGTGATCACCGGGGCAGTAGCTAGTTTTTTCTCCAGCTCATCATACTGACGCTCGCCATCAGCAAGGCCTAAACGCCAGCGGTAATTATGAATGACGATCGCGACATGATCCGGATTGTTAAAAGCCGCAGCAGATTTGTTAAACGTTAGATCATCAAAATGCCATTGTGGAGAAGCCGTCTCCCAAATCAGTCTGGCGAAGTCGCGACTGTTCGCTTCATATCCTGCGCGGCCGCGTTCAGTAGCAAAGTAAAATTGATACCACCATGAAAGCTCAGCCTTCGGAGCAAGTGGTGTTTGATTGATCTGCTGACTGCCGATCAGGTACCCGCTTACCGATACCAGTGCTTTACAACGCTCTGGCCATACGGCCGCCATAATATTGGCTGTGCGTGCACCCCAGTCGAATCCGCCAATGATTGCCTTCTTAATCTTTAAGGCATCCATAAAAGCAATCATGTCAGCAGCAAGCGCGGCCTGTTGTCCATTACGCGGTGTCTCGGAAGATAAGAAACGCGTGGTACCATAGCCGCGCAAATACGGAACTACTACACGATAACCTTTTGCTACCAATATGTTTGCTACATCTTCATAGGCATATATATCATACGGCCAGCCATGAAGCAGGAGTACTACTTCGCCTCCCGCGGGACCTATATCTACATAGCCCACACTAAGCACGCCTGCGTTAATTTGTTTTATTTGGCTGAAGGAGGATTCACGATTGTCAGCGGTGCTGTCGCGATAAATCAGGACTTTGCTCTCGGCCTTTGCCAGCATCGTACTGAAAACTGAAACCAGCAGAAATGCCAAGGTACGAAAGCTGTGGGGGGATGTGTTGTTACGGTTCATAATATACATATATAGGTTGATGGTCATTCCCATAGCGATGTTACGCCCGGAAGACAAGTAAATGTACGGACACACGGAGGGCAGCGATATTCAAATAAGGATCAACCCGGCAAACTGATCTGTGAAGCAGACATTTCGATACGCGGTCCGGACGGATTTTATTCAGCGGCTATCAACGATAGTATAGCTGAAGCGTTGTATACGGTTGGCCCGCGGACTCACGCAGATGAGCGCAGATTAAAATTAAAACAAGGTTCTGCGTATATCCGCACGTTCTGCGGGCAAAAGACTGACAATGCTGTTTGAGTATTGGATGATATTGCTAACTTGACAAAAAACTCTTTCAGTAATTATGAAGACACTATCCATACTATCCGCGTTGTTCATTTGGACAATTGTTGTTGTTCATGCACAGCCGCCAAAAGGACCTGTTACACCAGGCACTACATTTGGAAGTTCAATCGCTGCTGAGGGCGCGGTGCCGGTAGCTGATCTTTCCAAACTGTTGCAGGACGATCAATCTCATCCGGTAAAAGTAAAAGGCACGGTAACGGATGTGTGTCCTAAAAAAGGCTGCTGGCTATCGCTGGAGATGCCGGATAACAGCAAGGTATTTGTGAAGATGAAAGACTACGGTTTTTTTGTGCCGGTTGAACTTATCGGTAAAACCGTAGTAGTGGACGCTGAAGCAAAAGTTATCAAGACTTCCGTAGATGAATTGAAGCACTATGCTGAAGATGCCAAAAAGAGCAAGGAAGAAATAGATGCCATTAAAGAACCGAAGGAAGAAATAAGACTCACGGCCAATGGTATCGTAGTGGTAAAGTAACTACATCGCTATATATAGTGCCCGCTATAGTTCATCAGCAGCTTTTATCGTACACCGGTATAAGTGTAACGAAAGGTTTTCCCGTTTTACTGGACCGGCACGTCAAGGCGATTTCATCTTTTTTTAAGGTGATCAGAAAATCCTCGCTCAGTATTTGAGGCTCCAGGTGCAGGTAAAAGTTGTCGTTATCTTTGTAGATGTGATAGGTGCCTTCGTACTCCGGGATAGATGCAATTCTTAAGTCGGTCTCGAGAAAAATATACCGAATGGAATGTGGCATCGCATTAAATTTCCGGTTTGTGAACAGTGCTTTGATTTTTTCGATTGGCATACCGTATGGTCGTTTTTATTCCTGCTGGTATCCGTCATTAACACCGGTCATTCAATAATGTTTAGGGAATAATCAATATCTTTCGCGTTGTTAGAGGCGAGGCAGACGTTGCAGGGCGTAACGTCAGGAGTAAAATATATGTGCACCCGGATTTTTATTACCCTTATATGACCAAGTTTATTGTAGCGAAGCCTTCTGAATTGTCTTCGTCTCAAATAGAAGCAATCATACGTCTCTGGCAAATTGAGGAGTGGGAACACCTGACGAAGAAAGAATTCGAGGAAGTTTTCTACAACAACGAATTTCATTTGCTTACGGACGATAAGGGAAATATACTGTCAGTATCGCGCGTTAACTACAACTTTCAGATCTCCGTGTCCGATTCAGTTCACACCATTGCTGAGTTGGTAGGCTTTGTCTCAAAAACACCGCGGCACGGTCACGGTTCACTGCTTTTTCGAAACATACTCAGCAACTTAACCGAGCGAGGTATTGAAGCGATTGGTTTTTGTGAACCGGTAAGCCGTGCGTTCTATGAAAAATGCGGAGTGGAAATATTCTACTCACAGTCACGCTTCATTAAAGAAAAAATAAATGGCGAGTGGGTTAATAATTCAGATGAAGATATTGTTAACTTAACCTTGTCGGGTCGTACACGAACGATCATTACCGGGCTAACAGCATCGGCTCCTGCGTACCTGATCTCCGGTTAAATATATACTTTCTTTACTTTTAATAAATAACAATATACGGCAAGAACTCATCGTTCAAGTTTGCAAAACATCCGTATACTTGTGCCCACTTGCAGCGATCATACGGCTGCATACTTTTTGTATTTTGAGTTAACGCTATTCCTGTTAAAGTATATATGAAGCAAAACTTTATTCTACTTCCGGTTAAGACTACGCACGCGTTGAAATCAGAGGATAAATCGCTTAATCCGGACGTAAAGAATTTCTTCTACAAACTTTCGTCACCGGCGAAAACAAAACGCCTGCATCTCCAGGATGGTGATAAACCGTTGCCTATAAAAGTTCTCGACTCGGTAAGCGATAGCGGAGCCAAGCTCGTAGAACTTCCGCTGGATTCACTTGCTAATTTTCAATTTTCATTTCCTGGTATACGACTGGTGCCGGAAGTGTTTTATAAAAAAGCAATCATGCCATCGTTACCCTTAACGCGTCTTTTTTCGGTGGCAGCATCCAAGCGAAAATCAACAACGGTAACGGTGACTAATGATAGGGGAGAACCCATGGCCGATGCAAGTATATATGCGTATGTGGATTATCAGAAAGAGACCGGTATAGATGGTAAGACCGATGAACGTGGTAAGTTTTCCATTCGTCTTTCTAAAACGATAAAGCGATTGGAAGTATTGCTGGTATATCCACCGCATACATATTGGCCAGTGTGTTTGAAGAACGTTTCCCTTGACGAGGCGATTACAGTAAAGGTTCGGCCGATTGATGTTGCCTACGAAGATGTACTGCGATACTTTTATAAAACGAGCACGTTGCCACACATTCGTAAAAGTATCAAAATAGGTATCATTGATACAGGTATAGGACCACATACATCACTTGATGTGGAAGGTGGAGCCTGCACGGTAGCGGGAGAGAAGAAGAATGACTATGCCGACTGCGATAATCATGGTACGCATGTAGCCGGTATTATTGCATCGAAGCACAATCCGGTTGGAGTCGCAGCAGGTGTTCAATTATATTCATATCGCGTGTTTCCGAAAGATGGTGGTGATGCCTCAAGCTTTTCCATTATTAAAGCAATCAGTAAAGCAGTTGAAGACGGGTGTCAGCTTATCAACTTAAGTATTGCACTGGACGAATCCGATGAAGCCACCAACGCCCAGATCGCGGAAGCATATTCAAAAGGCGTGATATGTTTTGCCGCAGCTGGCAATGACGGACGTCAATCGGTATCGTATCCGGCCGCATATAGTCTTGTTATAGCCGTGAGTGCAATGGGAAGGAAAGGTACATTTCCATCGGGCACAGAGCCGTTTATTGATGTGAAAGCTCCCTATGGAAAAGATCCGAAGAACTTTATGGCAGCATTCTCAAATATAGGGCACGAGATAAAGATCACAGCGCCCGGTGTT
>CBIHOZ010000074.1:0-31583 GCA_966211525.1 uncultured Chitinophaga sp.
GGCATCGCGTGTAAAGGCTGATGTGGTAAGGAACATACGTATACATATTTTTCAAAAAGTGTCGTTGCTGCATATCGGTTTCTTTAACGATCAGCGTAAAGGTGATCTGATCTCACGCTTTACAAATGATGTAGGGGAGATGGAGAACACGGTGGTGAATGCATTCAAAGCCATCAAGGAACCGATCACGCTTATTATATATATAGCGGTCCTTTTCAAAATATCAGCAGAGCTTACGTTTTTTACGCTGATCGTTCTTCCGTTGATGGGGGGAGTTATATCCGTTATCATTAAACGTCTCAAGAAAAGAGCCGTACAAAGTCAGGAGACCATGGGGCGCATCGTTAATATACTGGATGAGTCCTTTAGCGGTATGCGTGTTATTAACGCCTTCAATGCCCGTAATTTTATACTGAATAAGATTGAAAAGGAAACTACATTTCACCGTAAGGTAAATCTTTCCATTTCCAGGAAGAACGAACTTGCATCCCCACTTTCTGAATTTCTGGGCGTAGTGGTAGTGGCATTTATACTTTACTATGGCGGCCAATGGGTATTATCGGGTACAGGTGACCTGACGCCTTCGGAATTTATACTTTTCCTTACCTTCTACGCATCGATGATTCAGCCGGCCAAGAATTTCTCGAACGGCATCACATCGCTTCAAAAAGGTATAGCTTCCGCACATCGTATATTTTCAACTATAGATACAGAGCCGGCTATTGGAAACAAACCGAATGCTATACATCTTGATGAATTTAAAACACAGATTGAATTTAAGAATGTAAGCTTTGCGTACGAGACTGACCCGGTACTTTCCAATCTTAACCTCACCATTGAAAAAGGAAAGACCATTGCTTTGGTGGGACCATCGGGTGGAGGTAAATCTACATTAGCAGATCTCGTTCCGCGGTTTTATGATCCGACTCAGGGAGAAGTATTACTCGATGGTATATCGCTGAAAGATTATGAGATCGATTCGTTGCGTAAACAAATGGGAGTAGTTACCCAGGAATCTATACTCTTCAATGATACCATCTTCAATAATATTGCCTTCGGTATGGAGAATGTAAAGGAAGAAGATGTTATCCATGCAGCACGCGTAGCGAACGCTCATGATTTTATTATGCAGCAGGAAAACGGTTACCAGACATTTATAGGTGAACGCGGTTCGAAACTTTCCGGAGGACAGCGCCAGCGTTTGAGTATCGCACGTGCGGTATTGAAAAATCCCCCTATACTTATTCTGGATGAAGCTACATCCGCGCTCGATTCAGAATCAGAACGATTGGTACAGGATGCATTGAACAACCTGATGAAGAACCGTACTTCCATTGTTATAGCACACCGGTTAAGTACTATTCAGCATGCCGATGAGATACTCGTTATTCAGAAAGGTCATATAGCTGAACGGGGTAGTCATGAGGAGCTGATCCAGCGCAACGGCCTCTATCGGAAGTTGAAAGATATACAGCGGGTATAAATTGAAAACTGTGAATGCGCTGTGAATAGCGAATATCAACTGACGAATTACTGGAATTTCAGAATTTTCATTTACCTTTAGTAAGATTACCGTATTACAATACGGTACGATTTAACGGGACTCACATGAGTAAGAACAGAATTATCTTCTACATTGTATTTGCAGCCTTTCATTTGGGAGCTTTCATCTTCACGGTTGCATTGGATAATGATACTAATCTCCTTTTTAGTATGGTTAGCTGGGTCCCAACGTTTAAATGGATTACACTTTTTGGATTAACTCTTTTATTAGCAGACGTTATTTGGTCATGGATTATCAATCGCGATTCGAAGAAAGAAAAAGACGCCCTCACACACGAACTCAACATGCTCAAAGCAAAACTCTTCGACCTCCAGGAAGAAGCACGCAAAACTCCGCAGACTCCCTCTCAACATTAATCGTACTTAACTTCGTCCGCCATGGTTGCTAAGACTTTTGGCGGAGCCGTACATGGTGTGGATGCACGCACCATTATGATTGAAGTAAGTGTAGGACAAGGCACTCGTTTTTTCATGAGTGGTTTACCGGATAACGCTGTCAAGGAAAGTCAGCATCGGGTGGAATCAGCATTGAAAGCCGCGAGCTTTTTTATGCCGCGGAATAAAACCGTTGTAAATCTTGCCCCGGCCGACATCCGCAAGGAAGGTTCTGCCTACGACTTGCCGATTGCGTTGTGTGTTTTAAGAGCATCAGGTCAGATTACCACCGACCGTTTAGGAGAGTATATAATTATGGGAGAGGTTGCACTCGATGGTAAACTTCGTCCTATTAAAGGTGTACTGCCCATTGCCATTCAGGCACGCAAAGAAAAATTCAAAGGCTTTATACTTCCGGCCGACAATGCACGTGAAGCAGCTATTGTAAATGATCTGGATATACTTCCGGTAAATACCATTCGCGAAGCAGTAGATTTTCTCGAAGGAAAAATTTCAATCGAGCCGGTGCGTGTCGATACGCGTGAAGTGTTTGCAACGAAGCTGAATCACTATGATACAGACTTTAAGGATGTACAGGGACAAGAGAACATCAAGCGTGCGTTGGAGATCGCTGCTGCCGGCGGACATAACGTAATTATGATCGGTCCACCGGGTGCCGGTAAAACCATGTTGGCAAAACGGTTACCAACTATACTTCCGCCACTCACGCTGAACGAAGCTCTTGAAACAACGAAGATACATTCGGTTGCCGGCAGACTCGGACGCGATGCAACGCTGATGACTACACGCCCGTTTCGAAGTCCGCATCATACTATATCGGATGTCGCGCTTGTTGGAGGAGGCGGAAATCCGCAGCCCGGAGAAATCTCACTTTCCAATAATGGTGTTTTATTTTTAGATGAGCTTCCCGAGTTTAAGCGTTCTGTACTGGAAGTAATGCGGCAGCCGATGGAGGAGCGAAGAGTAACTATATCGCGCGCGAAAGTATCGATCGATTACCCGGCTAATTTTATGCTCGTGGCGAGTATGAATCCTTGTCCGTGCGGATACTTTAATCATCCTGAAAAAGAATGTGTATGTGGTCCAGGGGTTGTACATCGTTACCTGAGCAAGATCAGCGGGCCGTTGTTAGATCGCATCGATCTGCACGTGGAAGTTGTGCCGGTAAGTTTTGATGAAATGACAGCGAACCGAAAAACTGAAAACAGCGAACAGATACGCGAGCGTGTAGTACAGGCAAGAGCTATACAAGCCCATCGCTTCAAAGAACAGCAGGATATATATTGTAATGCCATGATGCCCTCTAACATGGTAAAAGAATTATGTGCTGTAGGTGAAGCCGGTAAAGCATTATTAAAAACTGCCATGGAACGTTTAGGACTTTCTGCTCGTGCGTACGATCGTATCCTGAAAGTATCGCGCACTGTAGCGGATCTTGCTGCTTCAGAAGAAATTACCGTAGAACATCTCGCAGAAGCCATTCAATACCGCAGCCTCGATCGCGATGGTTGGGCGGGGTAAGATTCATGGTATCGCATTTTGCGATACCATCATATAGATAGCAGAAATACTTATTTATTAAGTGCTGTGATAAAGTTGTTGTTATAAAGTCGGGGTATTATTTGGTACCTCAAGTTGGGTAAAGAATAAATATTGTGTGTTATGATAAAAGTAAATGCAGCTGTCTCCGATCAGGTGCTGGTGGATAAAATTGTAATTATACGCGGGCAGAAAGTAATGCTCGACAGAGACTTGGCCGAGCTATACGGAGTAAAACCGATACGACTGCGCGAGCAGGTAAAGCGGAATATCAACCGGTTTCCCGATAACTTCATGTTTCAATTGACGGATGAGGAAGTGGATGTCATGGTATCGCATTTTGCGATACCATCAAAAAAGCAGCTGGGCGGCTCGTTGCCTTATGCTTTCAGCGAACACGGTGTACTCATGCTTTCGAATGTACTTAAAAGTGAACGGGCACTGGTGATGAGCATACGCATCATTGAAATATTTGTGAAGCTTCGTGAA
Organism: uncultured Chitinophaga sp.; assembly: GCA_966211525.1. Classification (GTDB taxonomy): domain Bacteria; phylum Bacteroidota; class Bacteroidia; order Cytophagales; family Cyclobacteriaceae; genus Ohtaekwangia. Next base: position 3,988 of record CBIHOZ010000074.1, read on the forward strand.
GCGCTGTTATCTCACAAAGATATTCTTCTGAAAGTTGAGCGCCTGGAACGAAAGGTGGTAACGAACGATGCAGACATAAAACTCATATTCGAATACCTCAAAGAACTGCTCGATCCTAAAACCGAACCCATGCGAAAAATTGGTTTCAGACAATCAAATGTAGATCAAGTATAAAGTTGAATGCCGTATTTTAGCAGGCGTGAAACGTATAGTCCTCTGGTATAGTCTGGCTCTTTTTGTACTGGTATTCCTGCTGAAATTTATGGAGTACAGGTATATAATCCGCGATCTGTCGCTGGAGTTTTACCTCACCGTAGTGGCTACACTTTTTACAACGGTAGGTATATGGCTCGGACTAAAACTCACCCGTAAAAAAGTAGTTACAGTTCATGTGCCCGTTGCTTCAACAGCATTTGAGTTTAATGAACAGGCTATGCTTCAAACCGGCATCAGCAAGCGCGAACTGGAAGTATTAACACTCATGGCACACGGACTCACCAACCAGGAGATTGCCGATAAACTGTTCGTGTCCCTTAACACCGTCAAGACCCACTCCTCCAATTTATTTTTGAAACTCGAAGTGAAGCGAAGAACGCAGGCCATTGAACGCGCCAAGCAGTTGAGGCTTATACCCTGAGTATAGGGCGTAAAGTCTCATGCTTTTGGGTGAAAACAGGGTTTAGAGGCGAAATCATCCTTTCGGGTGAGTGAAGTTCAAGGCCGGCATCTTTGATTTGACGAAAAATAAAACGCGTATGAAAAGAATAATTATCATCAACGGATTGATCGCAGGAGTGATCGTTTCCCTCATGTTTGCCATCTCGTATCCGTTAACACACAATGGAACGCTGAGCAATGAGAGTTCAATGGTTGTTGGGTATATTTCGATGGTCATTGCGCTGTCGCTGGTATTTGTCGGTATTAAGTCGTACCGCGATCAGCACCAGAAAGGCGTTATCACATTTGGCCGAGGCTTTGTTGTGGGCATCCTCATTACACTCATTGCCTCGGTGATGTACGCCAGCACCTGGGAAATCTATTACAATACCGTTGCCTCTGATTTTATGGAGAAGTATACCACAAGCTATCTCGAAAAAATGAAACGGGAAGGTGCTAGCGATGCCGAGATCGCACAACAACGCACGGAGATGGAAGAGTTTGGGGAACTGTATAAAAATCCGTTGATCCGTTTCGGAGTAACACTTTCCGAAATTTTGCCCGTAGGCATAGTCATAACACTAATCAGTGCCGCCTTGTTGCGAAGAAAAGAATTTCTGCCATCGGAACCTGCCAACGTACAATAACAAGCTATACTAAAAATAGATGGTTCGCCATATATATAGTTGACGGCTGGTTTGCCCTATACATGTGAAGGGAGTTAGTTGATCAAACCGAAATTTTTGATTTTCTTTCCCTTTACAATTTTGGAAATGACTTACGAAGAAAGATTAGAGAACGCGAAGATCGATTATCCATTTGATAAATGGCATGAAGCCTATAACAATGGACTCGATCAATATACCGATGAGAATTGTGAGCGCGCCATTATTATTATGGATAATCTCATTGATAAATTAATCAGCCTGGAAGAAACCGCTCCTGAAAATGAGAAGGTTGAACTATTCCGGGAAGCTGTTGAAATGTTGAATGCGCTGAACCGCGAAAACGATGAATGCCTCATCGAAACGGAAGAGCGTGAAGATCTTTGTTTGTTATTTGATAACATCGCGTCTGCCGCGGGATTGGAGCCAAAAAAATATGGCGGTGGAGACGGGATTGCATCGGAGTGGAGAGACTGGTAAATCCCCGAACAGAAAGAAGCTGTTCTATAACATGCAACTTTTCCGGGCGCAACATCATCAAGTATATATTCGCTAATCACCTTCAGCTATGCTTAAAAATCTATTCGTCATTGCCATGCGTAATATCCGAAAGGATAAAACGTACAGCGCTATTAACATTCTCGGACTCACGATCGGGATAACCTGCAGTATGTTTTTACTGCTTTATATTCTGGATGAACTCAGTTACGATCGTTACCATACTAATGCTCCGAATATATACCGGGTGGTCTCAAACATTAAAGAGCCTGATAATGCTTTCACGTGGGCGATAGCACAGATACCGTTGACTGACGAGTTACGGGACAATTATCCGGAAGTAAAAAATGCAGTTCGTTTTTTTGGTATAGGCCGCAGTCTCTATAAGAATGGTGAGAAGCAGTTTTATGAAGGTGATTTTTATCTGGCTGATTCCACCACATTTGATATGTTCAGCTACAAGATCATTGATGGCGATGCAAATACAGCACTGGATGCTCCCTTCTCGATAGTGCTTACAAAAAAGATAGCGATAAAATATTTCGGTACTGTCAACGCAGTAGGACAAACGCTTCAAAATCAGCAGAACGAAACATTTAAAGTGACAGCTGTAATGGAAGATGTTCCGCTGAACTCACATTTTATTTTTGATGCACTCATCTCACGCAGCACACAACCGAATTACCAGGGACACTGGGGAAGCTTCGGTGTATATACCTATATCCAGTTGCCGGAGGGATATAGCCTGGATAAAATGTATACCAGCCTGGGTAAAGTGATTAAGGAAAAAGTTGATCCAATCTTTGCGCAGTATGGCATCACCATTAAATATGAACTGCAGCGCATAACGGATATACATCTTCACTCCAAGATCCAGGACGAGGCGGAGGCTGGTGGCGATATATCCTACATCTATATATTTGCCGCAGTGGCAGCGTTCATGCTTATCATTGCCTGCATCAACTATATGAACCTCGCGACAGCACGTTCAGCCAATCGGGCGAAGGAAGTAGGGATTCGTAAAGTAATGGGCTCACAACGCGCACAGTTGATTGCTCAATTTATTACGGAGTCGGTGGTGATAGCGCTCATTGCATTAGTAGCAAGTCTTGTATTGATATATGCGTTGTTGCCTTCGTTCAATGATCTTTCCAATAAACAACTTCCATTCTCGTATATATGGCAAACACCGGTCATACTTAGCCTGCTTGGGGTTGTTGTATTTGTTGGTATAGTAGGAGGTAGCTATCCGGCTTTTTATTTGTCAGGATTTAATCCGGTAAGTGTATTGAAAGGCAAGTTGTCCACTAAAGGCGGCAATGCATTCTTCAGAAAGTCGCTCGTTGTAGCGCAATTCTCAATTTCCATTTTTATGCTCATCAGTACATTGGTTGTATATGATCAGCTGCAGTATATGCGTAACAAAGACCTCGGCTTTACGAAAGAGCGAGTAGTACGTATAGCACTGTCCAGCGAAGATCAGGTAAGGAAGTCTGATGTGTTGGCCGAGCGTATGCGTCAGACAGCGGGTGTTGCGTCTGCCGGTACAGCAAACTCATCGCCGGGGCAGGGCATCAGCAAAAATTTGTTGAAGGTAGAAGATAACGATGGTAAATTATCCGAGCGTGGTATAGATCTGTATAACGCTGATTATGATTTTGTGAAAACCATGGGCATGACCGTTGTACAAGGTCGTGATTTTTCGCGCGATATACCTTCTGATACCCTGTATGCCGTACTGGTAAATGAGGCGATGGTAAAGCGTATGGCTTGGAAAGAACCGTTGGGCAAGAGGTTTATCTTCAATGGACCCAACAATACGGAGATCGAACGGAAAGTAGTAGGCATAGTTAAAGACTATAACCAGAATTCACTATACGATGTCATCGAACCGTTGATGATCATTATGAACAGTTATAATAACTATGTGTTTGTAAAGACAGAAGGAGATGTGCGCGAATCAATCGCAGCAATTGAAAGCACCTGGAAGACTATATATCCTGATCTTCCGTTTGAATATGAGTTTCTCGATCAGGACTTCAATTCACAATATAAATCCGATGAAAAGAGAAGTCAGATCTTTACAGCATTCTCCGGACTAACCATTGCGATAGCCTGTTTAGGTTTGCTTGGACTTGCAGCCTTCACCACACAACAACGCTATAAAGAAATTGGTGTACGCAAAGTAATTGGTGCAAGTATAAATAGTCTCGTAATACTGGTGTCCAAAGAATTCTTCCTGCTGGTAGGTATAGGTATGCTCATTGCCTTTCCGGTAGCATGGTACTTTACGGACAGCTGGCTTCAGAAGTTCGCATATAGAATTGAACTCACAGGCGAATGGTTGACTTTCATTGTCTCAGCCCTGCTCGCATTTACCATCACACTAATCACCGTAGGATATCATGTACTCCGTGCCGCATCAACAAACCCCGTGAAAGCGCTTCGGGACGAGTGAGGAAATAGCTGCGAGCTTTGAGTTATGAGCTGCGAGAGGGGATGGCAGCTTTCCTTTTCTCGGGGCTCGCAGCTCAAAACTCGTAGCTATTTACTTCACAGTTGCATCAAACGCACTGTTCAAAATCTTTCCGTTGCGTTTCATTTGGATCCAGATGCGATAGTTGCCCGGGGACGGGAAGGCATACGGGAATTTTACGACTGAATGCTCTGCGTGTAGAGTGTCCGTTGTGTGCGGCATTGCTCCCATGAGAATCTTGTTGCGTTCTTCTTCCGGCATTGCATCGAGGTCTGATACGAGCCGGTCAACGCTGTCCATGAAGATTTGTGGCGGCAGAATTTCGCCCCATTGCACCGGACCGGTCTCTTGTTCGAAACGCGTTAGCATGGTTTGCTGTGAAGCCATGGAATAATTACCAACCGGGTGCAGGTGTATATAGGTGCTGCCATCGTCTTTCATCACCACGGCATGTCCCATCATTCCCAGGTATGGTTCCAGTTTAGCGGGCGCTCCGGTTTCGTCCTGTATAGCAAAGGTTAATTCGTATAGTTTCCCGGATATGAAAGTTTCGTTTCGGGCATGTTCCCATATAGCCGATGATCCGTCTGCAAGTATAGTTTTAACGCCCGGTTTGCCACAAACAACAATGTTGTCGGCAGTCGCTATATTTCCCGATGTAGCGGCTATAGCGTTTGTAGTGAAGTAGGTGTCATCTCTGTTCAGGAAAGATGAATCCACGGAAGTGAGTATAGCCGGAGTTTTGCTTTCAATCTCGATGGTGTCCGGTATAGTTTCAGCAAAGCCGGTAAGACGGGTAATGTCTGCAAACACTAAATATTTACCAGCTGGTAATGCGGGTAGTGGTGTGATATAGGTGGCAGAATCTTTTCGCTGTGGATGAAGGTGCGCGAATACATCCATGCTGCCGGCACGTACCAGGAACATGTGCATAAGCTTACCGTGATCCGGGATGACATACGACAGTCTGCGTGTATACACCAGGTTGTGAAGTCTTGTCTTATCGATCCGGAATTCCAGTAACGTTTTGTTTTGTGCTCGTGTAATGAGCGATGTAGCCTGAAGCGGTTTATAGGTAAAGCGTTTATAGCGCTCCGACCAGTTGTTCCACCACGACTTTCCTCCCCAGAGTATAAGCACTAACAATACAGCACTGATGCCGGCACCAATCCAGCGCTTGCGCACAATTTTTGAACTTATACTTTCCGATGGCTTTACGAGGCCATCGCTTACACTGGCGCTGATGATAGTGATCATCAATACGACCAGCAGTATACACAGCCCCAGTAGAATCCATCCTAACGATGCAGGCATTTCCTTTTGCGCAGTTGAGACAGCCATTACCGGAACAATTACTTTTCCGTTGCCACTGTTGCCATTTACTTCGAGTTCAATGCCCGATGTACCGGCACTCATCAGCCACACAATTCCACGGAAGTGTCCGGGTTCACCGGCTACCGGAAGGATTTCATCTGCAGTGGGTGTACCTTCATCGCCTGCGAACCAGTATACAGGCTTTGCCCCGATGGCATGTATACCTGAAGTTTTAGTATATATATCAATTGTAGCCGTGCCCGGAATTACATCGGGAGGCGTAATCAATACCATAACAGCATAAGCTCCGGCCTTGCCTTCGAATGTTACTCCGGGGCTTCCAATATGCGCATCGGAGAAAACGGATATACCGATCGCGAGGATGAAAAGAAAAATCTTCTTCATAGGAGAATCCGTTAGCGCATAATTTTTTTCATCCAGTATCCCCACGATAGACCAACGCGGGCGGAGAGTATAGCAATCACCAGCGCGATGGCTATACCTTTTACAAGATTCACACCGGAGGAAATCATCCAGTCGCCAAACTCGTAACGATAGGCCCAGTTGGGATCAGAACCAAAATACCATTTTGATGTCCCAAAGAACCAGTGTCCACGGGAAGCCATGAGTACATTGGCGAATGGCCATTGCACGATGAGGAATATAACCAGGAAGCTGCTGCCGTACACTGCAGCACGGATCCAGCGGTTTTGTTTTTCGAAACGATGGGTGATAATATCAATCATCACCGATGGTATCATGATGAGCAGTGGAAACTCAAACGGCTGAAACGTTGTCACGGGATTCAGTACCGGTCCTAATCGTGGTGTTGCCGGAAATAGTGGCAGTATCCAGTTCATCACCATCAGAAATATAGTATATACCAGGGCTGCCTGCGTAGCGCCCCATTTGGACCGCGATGAAATGGAGAATGCTGTGAGAAACAATGGAAAGAGTAAAGATGCTACCTGGTAGAAAAGTACACCATGCATATCGTGTCTCGACAGGTATTCCGATGCAACGGTAAAGATCATGATCAGTATAAATCCACCCGACAAAGCGAAGAGTATAGTAAAGCCCCTGTTGCCGAGATGATCGTGCAGTATATGTTCTGCATTCAGGTTTTGATAGGCCAATACACTGATGATGGCACCAAACTGAATGGTGATCATGCCGAGTAACAACACTGTATGCGGAGGGGAGAGGATCGTTACATTCAGTCCGTATGTGTTGTGCCACCAGTCATCGAAAGGAGCGGAGGTTAACATGGCAATCGCGCCCCATACGCAAAACATATTGCCAAGCGAACCATAAAATATACCCCAGAACTTTATCGCTTTTCCTCGCTCGAACGGAGATCCTGCAAAGGTTAATTTTAATATTCGATATCCGGAAAATATACCGGCTGTTACACCACCTATATATATAGCAAGGTGCGGTGCTGAAAACAAGCCATCGCGACCAATGCTCATGTGCCAGGATATATCCCAGATCAAGCCGATGATAATGCTCAGGGACGAGAGCACCGTTGCATAGAGATAAAACGGAACGGATGTTTTGGTGGCAGCCGCAGCATTACCGGACGTTGCTGGCGACTGGAGGGTTATGGTATTCATAGTAACGATCTTGAATATACTGTAAATATAGCCGGATAGTATTGTAAACTCTATCCGGATAAAGAACTAATCCGGTTACTTAAAAACGGATGATGAATGTAGTGCCTTTATCTACTTCGCTTTCTGCGGCTACGGTGCCGCCCATGGCTTCAACCTGTGTTTTGGTAAGAAACAATCCTACACCGCGCGCTTCCTTGTTATCGTGGAAGGTTTTGTGCAGACCAAACAGCTTTTCTCCGAAGCGTTCCATGTCAATGCCAAGACCGTTGTCTCCTACACGCAGCTCGGTCTTGTTGTTAATAATACGCGAAGATATATGAAGCTGGAGTTGTCGTGACGGTGAACGATACTTGATGGCATTGGACAACAGATTTTGCAGTATACTTTCCAGGTACGTTTTGGGGTAAAGTATTTTGGGAGCTTCATTAAAATCGTAGGTAACACTCGCAGCACACTGAATGAGTTCGCCTTCGAGCGATTGAATTACTTTATCAAGGATATCTTTGAAGCGGATTTCTACTTTTTCAATCTCGGTGTCATTCTTTACCTTCAACGTCTCCATGAGTTCATTCATGGTTTCGCCCAGGTTGTTGGCTACATTTTTTATTTTCTCAAAAATGATACGGTAGTCATCAACGGAGCTGTCGTGGTTAATGAAGTTGATCAGTGCTTTTATATTTCCTACCGGTGAACGAAGGTTGTGCGAAATGATATGCGCAAACTCATCAAGTTGCCGGTTTTGCTCCTGCAGGTGTAATGCTAATGTCTCCAGGTTTTGCTTGGAGAGTAATAATTCTTCCTCCGACTTTTTACGTTCCGTAATATCGATAGCAGAAGCATAGATCGAATTGTTCTTTATATCAACACCCGATCCCCACAGCAACCACCGGTACGAGCCATCGTTGCAACGATAACGATTTTCGAACGTGGACAGGTTATTGCCCTGCAGTATATATTCGAACGCATCTTTAGTCGCAGCGATATCATCAGGATGTATAAAATCCAGGAAGTGTTTTGAACGCAACGCTTCTTCTGTCCAGCCCAGCAAATGACACCACGCAGGGTTCAGTTTCCGGAAGTACCCGTCAAATGAAAGTATAGCACTCAGGTTTACTGCGTTGTTGAACAAACGGTAATTTTCCTCCGCTACTTTTTGCAGTTCGAGCTCAGCATTCTTCTGTATGGTAACATCTATAACAACGCCTTCGATCAGCAAGAGTTTATCATCATCGTAAATGCCCGCGCCTACTTCTTTGATCCATCGGATATCTCCATCCCGGTGAAAAATCCGGTATTCAAGCTGAAAGTTTTTCCGATGTGCCAGCGCTTCCTCAACGGTCTTGAAAATATAGTCTGCATCTTCGGGGTGATACAGCATGATGAAATTTACTTTACCGGCAATGAAATCTTCTGCTATATATCCGGTGATCTGGTGTACCTTTTCATTGAGATAAACCATGGAATAAGTATCATCATTACGACACAGGTATATAGCCCCCGGCATATTCTCTGCCATCAATCTGAACTTTTTCTCGCTCTCACGTAACAGAAATTCAGTTTGTTTTTGCGCGGTTATATCGCGAACCAGTATAATTACCCGCTCGGGGTTGATGAATGAAATTTTTGCAGCACTCCAGCGATTGCCACTCTCAACATAGTACTCTATATATTGCGATACTTTTGTACGAAATACCGTGGCTATATTTTCGCTATAGAGCGATGCCAGCGGCTCCGGCAGTACTTCCTCCAGCGGCAGACCGAGGTAATTCTCTTTGCTCTTCATGAGCAGTAAATCATGTCGCTTTGTCCACAGGTTGGTAAAGACACCGTGGCGATCCACTTCAAAAACTATATCATCGATCGAATTAAGCAGTGCCTGTAAATGTGTTTCTGACGATCGTATTTTTTCTTCTATACTTTTTTGTTCGGTAATATCGGTCGCTATACCGGCATAGCCGATCAGGCGATCCTTCTCATCATGTAAACATGAAATAGAGAGCATTACCGGAATACGCTTGCCACCTTTGCTGATATAGGTCCACTCATATCGGTCCGTTGTTTTGCGTGCGCGTGCTTTGGCTACAAAAACATCAAAGCCTGGTATAACGGTATCGTTGAGTTCTTCTGAAAGTTCTTTGGCGCGTAGTACGATTTCATCCGGATCATGGAAGAGTACAGGAGTTTGTTTGCCGATCATGTCCTCGGCCGTAAACCCGAGCAGTCGTTCAGCCGCTACGTTAAAGCTTGTAATGATACCTTCGGGATTGACGGAGATAATGGCAAGATCGGTTGCGTTTATGATTGCCTCCTGCAGACGATAGGCATCCGCGAGGGCATTCAAAAACTTATCCTCTTGAATATATTTGTGAGAAAGCGGTGAATTCTCCATCGAAGGTATGGGCTCGACTACGAATTTACTGCATTTCGGGGAGCTATCAGTATAAACTCATAAAAATAAACTTACGAGAATCCCCGCTGCCGCTTTGCTTCGAAAATAACCACGGCAGCCGCAGTGGAAACGTTCATCGAGTCAATTTTCCCCTGCATGGGGATGATGATGTTTGCATCGGCATGCTTTACCCATACATCCGAAAGTCCGGTGGCTTCGGTGCCCATAACAATGGCACTTGGACGTGTAAAATCCGTTAGATGGTATTGCTTGGACGCCTGCAGGTATGTGCAATAAATCGTGATGTTATTTTTTTTCAGCCACTGGATTGTCTCATCCGAAGGTGCCGATGCAAGTTGGTTGGTAAACACGCAGCCTACGCTGGAGCGGATAACGTTGGGATTATAGAAATCGGTTTGAGGGTCGCAGATGATCACGGCATCAACGCCCGCGGCATCAGCTGTGCGTAAAAGCGCGCCCAGGTTTCCTGGTTTTTCAACAGCTTCTACAATGAGCAGCAATGGATTTTTGCTCAGCATAAGTTGATCGAGGCGATGTGTTTTTTGTTCAGCTACCGCGATGAGTCCGCCGGTACCTTCGCGCACCGCGATCTTCTCGAAGACTTCGCGCGATACCGGTATAAGTTGCTGATCAGACTTCGCGAACGCTTTTACCTCTTGCAGGCTGATGATGTCTTCGCAGAAAAAAAGATTGCCGATTTTATAGCCTGCTTCCAGTGCCAGACTAATTTCCTTTTTGCCCTCGATGGTAAAGAGACATTGCTTTCTTCGCTCGCGGGGTTTTTCAAGTGCGATCAGGTTCTTGACTTTCGGATTCTGCGTACTCGTGATCAGGAAATGCATAACGGCAAAGCTAATACGCCAAGGGTAAAGCTGAAAGCACAAGGTTGAAAGCTTCTGTTTTTTACAAAGCATGCTTTTCAAACTTTCTGCATTAAACTTAAAAAGCTTTAGTTTTACGGCTTTATGAAACTATTGCATCCTTCTTCCTGGAAAGACTACGAGTTGATTGACTCCGGTGATTTTGAAAAACTGGAACGTTTTGGGAAATATACTTTGATTCGTCCGGAGCCACAGGCGATCTGGAGTAAATCGCTGAGCGACCAGGAGTGGAAGAAAGTTGCTGATGCTAAATTTGTTCGTGAGCAAAAAGATAAATTCCGATTTTCAGATGATGTAAAAGGTGGCTGGTCGCGTAACCAGGGCATGCCCGAAACCTGGAACGTTCAGTATCAATACAATGATTTAAACCTTACGTTACGACTCGCCCTTACAAGTTTTGGACACGTAGGTATTTTTCCCGAGCAGGGCAGTAACTGGAATTTTATTTACGATACGGTTTCCGGATGGAGTATAAATAAACCTCGGGTGCTAAACCTGTTTGCCTATACGGGAGCGGCTTCGGTTGTGGCACGTTCGGCAGGAGCCGAAGTTATACACTGCGATGCCTCGCGGCCCGGTATAAATTGGGCCAATCAGAATATGCAATTGAACAGTCTTAATGATATACGTTGGGTATACGAAGATGCATTCAAATTTGTGAGACGCGAAGTAAAGCGCGGCAATACGTATAACGGTATCATAATGGACCCGCCACCGTATGGCCGCGGTCCGGAAGGAGAGAAGTGGACATTGCAGGAACAGCTTAACGAGCTGATTGAGATGAGCAGTAAATTACTCGAGCAGAAAAATTACTTTTTTATACTCAGCATGTATGCCGTAGGCCTGTCGCCAATTGTCGGACTAAATGTGGCAAAGACTCATTTCGATTTTACCGATGAAGAGTATGGAGAGTTCTTCCTGAAATCCTAACAGGGTAAAGATCTGAATTTGGGAACTTTCCTGCGTTTCAGAAAATAAAAATACATTCCCGCAGAAGTCGCAGATATACGCAGATAATCTATAGTATATATTCTGCGACTATCTGCGTAAATCCGCGGGCCAAAAATTCGGTATTTAATCTAAGCCGATCATCATAAAAGCACCCCAATATATAGGCTCCGGGTAATCCGTACGAAGTTCTTTTTTAGCATCGACAAAGCTTTGACGCAGGTTGCCGGTGTTGAGCCACTTCTGATAGAATTTCAGCATGAGTTGTTGTGTAGCTTCATCATCCACCTTAAACATACTCATGATCAAAACTTTTGCACCTGCTACCAGGAAGGCACGTTGTAAACCATATACACCTTCACCCGCTTCCAGATCACCAAGTCCTGTTTCGCAGGCACTTAACACCACAAGGTCTGTTTTGTCCAGGTTGAGACTCATCGCTTCGTACGCAGTGAGTATACCATTCTCCATGTTAAAGTTATAGCTTGTCTTGTCCATTAAGTCACCTGCGCCTTTCAATAAAAGACCGGTACGCATTAACGGATTCTGAGCCATTACCGCTTCGTTGCCTTCTATCTGCTGCTCGAGTGTAACCTGTGCAGTAGGTCGGTAAAAACCATGCGTAGCAATGTGGAAGATCTTTGGATTACTCATCTCTTTGATTTTTTCTTCCGATGCAAGATTCTCGATATACTCCGCTGTCAGCCACCCTTTTTGTTTCAGCATGAATTGCACTTGCGTTACTTCCTTTTCAGTTCCCGGAAGAGGCGATATGCGCTGATCTGTAGAAGCCGTCAGGTAGAAGGTAGGATTACCAAACATCGTTGCCGTATTTTCCGATGTAGTGGCTCTTGATTTTATATTGCGCAGGTATAAGTCTTTCGTATTGCTAACCAGTACAATGTTAGAATTGTCGATCACGTAACGACCATCCGGTGTCGGTATAGCTTCCAGGTTTATCTGGTTGTAGACACCGTCTGCGGATAGGTATACCGTTGCAACCTGTCCTATCTCGTTCACGATAGGTTGCCAGAATATATTGTAAGAGTATGTGTCGGGAATTTTACCGGTGATGGCATTGCGATAGAACTTGAAGTATCTGCTTTCCATCTTTTTGCCGTCTTTCAGAATGATAACTTTCGGTTTTGAAAAATCTTTCTTGATATAGAGCGCAGCATAAATTACCGAATCGGTGAGCGTATGGTTAAAGTAACGGTAACGCACCATTTCAATAGCAACATCGTTTGGCTTCAGTACTTTTTTCACGTCATCGTAAGTGATGCGTTTGTTATCGAATGATTGTCCGAAGAGTTCCGACTTTTGACTCAGCTCTTTCTCCAAACGCTCCACCTCCTGCTGCAATACCGATGGATCAATCTGACTTTCCAGCAACTGCGCAGGGCTCAGCGATAGTGCCAGTGTAAGCTGTTCTTTCTTCTGTATCCACGTATTATACTGTGATTTCAGTTGTTCATCCGTACTGTTCAAAATGCGCTCACGGATTTTGATGGAAGAGCTTAGCAGCAGTGCCTTCGTGAGCAACTGGTAATTATATACTTTGCCTGTTAAGTCGCGGAAGTCTTCGAGGTTACTGAACGCAAGCGTATTGTAAAACTCGAAGTCGCCTTTGATGGTATTCCAGTACTTGGCCTTCTCACGTTCACTTAAAGCAGGGAAGAAGTCCTTAATGAATCCCTCGTAGTTGTTCAGTGCTTCTTCCACAAGCTTCTTGGAACGTTTATAGTCCTTCTGCATGTAATATACCTTGCTGAGTTTGGACAGTACTTTTACATACTCCGGATGCGCTGCGCTGAAGAATTTCTCGTACAGGTCTTTGGACTTTGTGTAAAACTCTTCTGCCTTTTTATAGTTTTTCTGCTGATAGTATACATCTCCCGTCAGGGTATAGATACTCGCTGTGTTGATGTTGTTCTTCTTGCCCGTCTTTGTTCGCCAGATATTTTCGGCTACGGTGAGCGAGTTGAATGCTATGTCAAATTTTTTCTCCGAGATATAGAGCACAGCAACGTTCTTTAATATTTCCGCATACTGCGGATTGTCTTTTCCAAGTTTGCTCGCCATAATATCGCGCGACTCGATCATCAGTTTTTCCACTTCCTTGCGGTTATCGCCTTTGTAGAATTTGATCAGTGCGAGCTGGGAAATTGATTTGGCTACTTCAATGTGATTACGACCAAACTGTTTCTCCTGACTGCTAATTGCTTTCACGACATTGTCCTGTGCCTTTTCATAATCGCCCAACGTATAGTATATGTCGCTGAGTAATTTCTGAGTCGGTGCTGTCTTCGTGGATGTCTCTCCATACGTTTTTACAGCAATCTGGTTGGCGCGTTGTGCGGTTCGTTCTGCTTCGGTATAGTCGCCCTTCGCTAAAAGAATTCTTCCTTTGTTCACCAAGGGTTCTATCAGACGAAGTGAATTTTTGCCGTATAGTTTTTCGTACTCCGGTATCTGCGTATTCAGCATGTTATCAGCTTCGTAAAAATCTCCCAGCTGAATAAAGAGAGCGGTCAGTTCTTCTGCCGTAGCAAGTTCATTTTCAAATTCTACATTCGCTTTCGAAATAAGACGGTTTGAACGATCGAGGTTAGCCTCGGCTTCATCAAACATCCCTTTTATACCGTAGAGTTTGGCTTGCGTATCGATAGCATGAACATAATCAGCTATACGCGAGTCATCTTTACGATGTTCTTCCAATATCTTCAAAGCCTTGGCTATATCTGCTTCCGCTTTTTCATATTTACCGATCTTTAATGCGAGGCCGGCAATGCGATCAAGCTCTTTACCATACTCGGGATCTTCATTGCTATATTTCAGCACAGCTTTATCAGAAGCATCGTTTAGTGTTTTTAGTGCAAGGTCATATTGGTCTGTGAGTTCATACCACGTTGCAATATGGTTGAGTATATTAAGCAGGTCTTTATGTTGTTCGCCGATCTGTTTTTCAACCACCCCAAAATAACTTTCCTTATATATTTTTCCGGCTTCATCAATTTTGTTAGTATAATCGAGATAGAAGTCGGCAAGGTATATTTTTGCGAGGTGATACTCCGGTGAGTTTTCGCCATACAACTCTTTCTTGATCTCAGTCAGTTGATTGAGATAGGCTTCGGCAGCTGTATAACGTTTCTCACGAAGCGACACCTCATACAGGAACGCAACGGTACGGGCAGACGTAATATAGTTCTTCGGTAATTTCTTCAATAACTCCAGCGCATCGGCTTCCAGGTTTCTCGTTTTATCGCGACTTAGTTTCGAGTTAAACTCAACCGCTTTTTCATTTTCGCGGTGGATACTGGTTTTAGGAAAAGATTTGTCAAGTACTTTTTCATATTCCAGCTTGGTATTTACATAGCGTGCACGGTTTTCACGTTCCAGCAATACTTCGAGGTAATCCAGGTATATATCATGTGCGAGTGAATTGGTAGGATTGATTTTCTTTTTCAGATCACTCAGAATGTTGTCGAAGTCCAGCTCGTTCTCATGACGAGTTCCATTTTCTTCCAGCGCTTTGGCAAAGATATAGCGGGCTTCTACTTCCGCGAGACTCGTCTCTCCGAGAAAACGAGATTTACCTTTCAACCACGAGCGTACGGTAGAGTAGGCGTTGTCTGCCGTTTCAGTATCGCCACCAATAATCGAGATACGACCTTTCTTGGTATAGGCTTTCAAGCGAAGATTAAGCAAGCGTGCATAGTCGCCATAGCGCTGTGGAATTTCTTCAATCGGTACGCGTTGAGTTTTTATCGATGTACCATCTACAATGGACTCTTTTTCAATCGCGCGTGCTGCAAAATATTTTTCCGCTGTTGCGAGTATATCCAGTGCATCGTTGCAAAAACCTTGTCCGATCATTGCATCGGCTTCCGCCAGTGCAATTTTACCGTTCAGTGCATCGGTCATCTGGTTTGTTTTGGTAAGCAGATCTTTTGCTTTATTGAGATACTCACGGCTGAGACGGTAATTACCATAGTCATTGTAGATCTCGGCAACATCGATCAACGTATTCGCATAGCTGCTGCTGTTATCACCATACATCGCCTGACTACTGCTCAACGCGTTGGTGAGTGTATTCTCAAATCCGCTAAACACACCCAGTGCCATGTTGATGCGCGCTTCACGCAGGTATAGCCCGGGCATATAGGCATTCTGTTGTCCCATTTTAGAGGTAACAGATTTCTTTAATTTTTGAAGCGAACTGTTTGCTTTCGAGAGATTGCCACCCGCGAAATAGGTATCAATTTTCTGGAGCGACTTATCAATTTTTTTGTTTTGGCTGAATACAGGGGTAACTCCGATGGCAAAAATCAATGCCAGCACCAGGGGCCAGGTTTTCTTCATAACTACAGACGGTTTATCCAATTGGACATCTAAGCTACTAAATTCAGTTGGATTTTCAGGGTCACATAAGTATGCGAGATAAAAAGCGGTCATCCACTTGAAAAAAATAATGTTTATGCACTCCTGTTGCAGCCCCTTTGTGCACAAATTGGAGCGGTTTTAAAGTGTTAGTAGTATGCACGATCATAATCATGATCACGGTGATCACGATCATCACGACCATAGTCATGGGCACGGTCATCATCACCATCACCACGGGGGCAATATACGCGTAGCGTTCTGGCTCAATACCAGCTTTGCCTTGCTGGAATTGATTGGTGGTTTTTATACCAACTCGGTCGCTATTCTTTCCGATGCACTGCACGATCTGGGGGATAGTCTTTCGTTGGGCACCGCCTGGTATTTTGAACGTAAATCGAAACAGAAACGCGATGCAGTATATACCTACGGTTATCAGCGTTTCTCACTTTTAGGAGCGTTCATCAATTCAATTGTACTGATTGTCGGTTCTATATTGATTCTCAAAGAAGCACTGACAAGACTCTTTAATCCCGAGCAACCTGATACAACAGGAATGCTCATTTTCGCGATCGTAGGTATAGTCGTCAACGGTGCGGCTATGCTACGCCTGAAGAAAGGCGAATCCATTAACGAAAAAGTTATATCGCTTCATTTCCTGGAAGATGTATTGGGATGGGCTGCAGTACTGGTCGGTAGTATTATCATGAAGTTTGTAGATGCTCCGATCATCGATCCGTTGCTTTCGGTAATTATAGCTATTATCATTTTGGTAAATGTATATAAGAATATGCGGGGCGCATTTCAGATCATTTTGCAGGGAGTTCCGGTAGCTGTATCTGAAGAGAGGGTACGCGAAACGTTTAGCAAATTTCAAGAGGTAGAAGATACACATGACCTTCACATCTGGACGATGGATGGTCGCTATAATATTCTGACAACACATGCTGTGCTGAGACAACCACTCGAAGCAGAAGCATTGGAGTTGTTGAAATCAAAGATCAAGAATGAACTTAAAAAGATAAGTGTTCATCACGTTACGATTGAATTTGAAAATAAGGGAATGACCTGCGAACACGAGATGCCTTAGCAGAGGCGGTTGGAAATCACGTGGTAGAGCCGCGATTGTCGCGTAGAAGACAAACATTGATTAAACCAAATCCAGCGTAATGGTGTTTGACGTATATAGCAAAAAATACATCGAATCGTATGCATAGAATTATTGTGATCGTACTAATAGCCTTCCAACTTTATTCCTGCACGGGCAACAGTCAGCCGACAGAAAAACAAAAAACTGCCAAGGCAAAGATTGTATCCGATACAAGCAAAGTGATCAACCGAACTGACGCTGAGTGGAAGGCTATCCTGACGCCCGAGCAATACTATATACTTCGCGAAAAAGGAACTGACCGTCCTTTTACCGGTAAATATTATTTGCATCATGAAAAGGGAATGTATACCTGTGCTGCCTGTGGCAACGAACTTTTCACATCCGACATGAAATTTGAATCGGAGTGCGGCTGGCCAAGTTTTGACAAGGAAATTGCCGGTGACAAAATCAAAAAAGTAGTAGATCGCTCACACGGCATGGTTCGTACAGAAATACTCTGCGCCCGCTGCGGTTCTCACTTAGGACATTTATTCGATGACGGCCCAACGTTAACAGGACAACGCTATTGCGTAAATTCGACTTCAATCGATTTTAAGAAAGAAGGCGAGGAGAAGAAGCAAGAAGCAAAGAGTAAGGAGTGATTTGACGTGTTTACGTGTGCATGTTTTTACGTGTGTAAGTTATCAGCCGGAGGCAACCTAAACACCTGCACACGTAAACACTTAAACACATAATCCACCGTTGAAAGTAATTCATTTAGACTAAAGCGATGCACAGGGTATATTAACTTATAACCCCTCGTATATGCGCATGCTACTCTTCGTTATTTCGCTGCTGACATTTCAGGTTCAGGCGCAGCAATATGATCTAGTTTTGACTAATGGAAAGATTGTAGATGGTACGGGTAACTCCTGGTACTATGGAGATGTTGCTGTGAAGGATGGAAGGATTGCTGCCATAGGAAAGATAGCAGTGGCCGATGCACGTAAAGTAGTTGATGTAAAAGGTCTGGTAGTTGCTCCCGGGTTTATTGATGTACATACGCATATAGAAGGTAATGATTTGAAGATACCCACGGCCGGTAATTTTATTCACGATGGTGTTACTTCGGTTGTTACGGGTAATTGTGGTTCGTCTAATACAGATATAGCGCGTTATTTTTTCAGACTTGATAGTGTAAAGATGTCTGTAAATATAGCGACACTCATAGGGCATAACAGTGTGCGCAGGGCCGTGATGGGTGAGAGTCAGCGTGATCCTGGTGCAGAAGAGCAAAAGCAAATGGAAGATTTGGTAGAGCAGGCAATGTTGCAGGGTGCAGTCGGACTTTCTACCGGACTTATATATGTACCGGGCACATATTCCAAAACACCGGAAGTAATTGGTTTGGCTAAGGCGGCTTCACGGCATCAGGGTGTATACGCCTCGCATATTCGTGATGAAGGTGATCACGTTACAGAAGCGATTGAAGAAGCCATTAACATTGGTCGTGTAGCAAATATACCGGTGGAGATATCGCATTTTAAAGTAACATATAAACCTAATTGGGGACGCTCGGTTAGTACAATAGCACAGGTTGAAAAAGCAAGACTCGAAGGTATAGATGTAACGATCGACCAGTATCCGTATATAGCAAGCAGTACATCGCTCAATACCACATTACCGAGCTGGGTGTTCTCTGGTGGTCGCGACTCAGTGTTGTTTCGCTTGCATGACAAATCAATTCGCAAGCAGATCAAGGACGAAATGCTGTCTATGTTGAAGCGTAAGCAACTGAAGAATTACAGCTATGCGTTGGTAGCGCGGTATGGTGCCGATACTACATTGAATGGTAAAAGTATTACCGAGATCAATGCTATAAAAGGCAGAAAGAAGAAAGCTGACGCTGAAGTAGAAACTATATTGGACATGATAGAGAACGGTGGCGCACAAATGGTTTTCTTCAGCATGAATGAAGAGGACCTCAGGCGCATCATGCAGTACCCTTACAATATGTTTGCGTCTGATGCTGGTATAGCACGCTATGGATCGGGTGTACCTCATCCAAGGTCGTATGGTACCAATGCGCGTGTATTAGGACAATACGTACGAACGCTGAAAGTAATTCGCCTGGAAGAAGCGATCCGGAGAATGACATCTTTGCCTGCACAAAAATTTCAATTGCGTGATCGCGGCCTCATCAAAGAAGGTATGGCTGCAGATATAGTGGTGTTCGATGAAGCGCAGGTAGGTGATCAAAGTACATTCAGCAATCCGCATGCATACTCAAGTGGATTTCAGTATATAATCGTAAATGGTGCTATTACGGCCGAAGGAGGGAAGCATACGGGTGTGCGTAACGGTGTAGTGTTACGCGGACCTGGGACTGGAGTTGCTATAGCTGAGTGATAAAATCCAACGGCACAGAGTTCTCAGAGAAGACACCAAGGTTCACAAAGTATATATTTACTCTGTAGTCCTCTGCGTCTCCTCTGTGTTCTTTGTGCAATGGATTTAACTCTCAATAAGCTTCTTCAAAACCTCCTTCGCAGCATCAGTAATAACCGTTCCCGGCCCGAAGATGAAAGATACTCCGGATTTATACAGAAAGTCATAATCCTGCTGCGGTATAACTCCACCCGCAACGACCATAATATCCGGCCTGCCAATTTTCTTTAAAGCTTCAATGAGTTCAGGCACAAGTGTCTTATGTCCACCGGCAAGACTCGATGCACCAACTATATGTACATCATTTTCTGCCGCCTGCATAGCTACTTCATCCGGAGTCTGGAAGAGCGGACCTATATCTACATCAAAGCCCAGATCCGCGAAGCTTGTAGCAATTACCTTAGCACCACGGTCGTGACCATCCTGTCCCATTTTCGCTACCAGTATACGCGGCCTGCGTCCATCGAGCTCAGCAAAGCGATCGGAGAGGGCGCGTGCTTCTTCAAATTCTTTCTGACTTTTCATTTCTCCTGAATATACTCCTGAAACAGATCGTATCGTTGCTTTATATCGTCCGAATACTTTTTCAAGTGCTGAGGATATTTCGCCTAGTGTAGCACGCTTGCGCGCAGCATCTACAGCAAGCTCCAGTAAATTTCCGCTTCCACTTTCTGCACAACGTGTAAGCGCCTGCAGAGCAGCTTCTACTTCCTGATTGTTGCGTTCTGCGCGCAACGTTTGCAGGCGTGTAACCTGTTCGTTGCGTACAGCAGTATTATCAACTTCCAGTATATCGAGTACAACTTTTTCATTGGTTTGATATTTATTCACACCAACAATCACGTCTTTGCCGGAATCGATACGTGCCTGCTTCGCAGCGGCTGCCTGTTCAATGCGCATCTTCGGTATACCGCTTTCAATTGCTTTGGTCATGCCTCCTAACTTTTCAACTTCATCAATCAGCTCCCAGGCTTTCTCAGCAAGCTCTGCCGTGAGACTTTCTATATAGTATGATCCGCCAGCCGGATCAACTACTTTCGTAACATCGGTTTCCTTCTCAATAAAGAGCTGGGTGTTACGTGCTATACGCGCAGAGAAGTCGGTTGGTAATGCAATGGCCTCATCGAGTGAATTGGTATGAAGCGATTGCGTACCACCTAATATAGCAGCCAGTGCTTCTATATAGGTTCGCGTTACGTTGTTATAGGGATCCTGCTCCGTTAAACTCCATCCGGATGTCTGGCAATGCGTGCGCAAGGCCATCGACTTCGGATTCTTCGGGTTGAATTGCTTTACTACATACGACCATAGCAACCGACCGGCACGCAGCTTGGCAATCTCCATGCAGAAATTCATACCGATGCCCCAGAAGAAGGAGAGGCGTGGTGCAAAGTCATCGATCGCTATACCGGCCTTCAAACCGGTTCGGATATACTCCAGTCCATCGGCAATGGTATAGGCCAGTTCAATATGTGCAGGTGCGCCCGCTTCGTGCATGTGATAGCCGCTGATGCTGATGGAATTGAACTTCGGCATATACTTCGAAGTATATTCAAATATATCGGCAACAATTTTCATGGAAGGCGCAGGCGGGTATATATAGGTATTCCGCACCATGAACTCCTTGAGTATATCATTCTGAATCGTTCCACTCAACAATTGAGGTTTTACTCCCTGCTCTTCGGCAGCCACAATATAAAACGCCATGATTGGAAGAACAGCCCCGTTCATCGTCATCGACACAGACATTTTATCCAGTGGTATCTGGTCGAATAGAATTTTCATGTCTAACACCGAGTCGATGGCAACACCGGCTTTCCCCACATCACCAACAACACGCGCATGATCGGAATCATAACCACGGTGTGTTGCTAAGTCAAACGCAACCGAAAGTCCACGCTGTCCTGCTGCTAAATTTCTTCTGTAAAAAGCATTTGATTCTGTAGCCGTAGAGAAGCCTGCATACTGACGGATCGTCCACGGTTTTATAGTATACATGGATGCGTATGGTCCGCGCAGGTATGGCGGTATACCGGCCGTATAGGATAAATGCGCGACATCGGTCAGGTCACTCTTTGTATACGATGATTTGATCTCAATCTTCTCCGGACTGATCCATCCTTCGTTGGTGCGTTTCAGGGGTTCAGGCTCTTTACCGAAGGGAGATTGATTCGGTATATGTTTACTTTGTACGGTAAATGCTTTCCATGCTTCTGCAGCAAAAGCATGGATCATGTCTTCCAATATATAGGCACCGGCAAAGGCATCGCTTACTTTATCGAGGTGAGACTCTTCACGGAGTATAGTCGACACGTTGCGACTGACTCTGTTCATCATGGAATTATCTTCATCCTCCGGAAGTATAGTCAGTGCATCGCAGCCACCCAGCACAGCACTCATTGCTGCTGAGGTTGCCTTTAGCATATTACCATGCGGCTGGAATTTCTCTTCGGTAAATACCTCGGAGCGGGTATGTATATACAGATCCGAAGCACCGAATCCTTCTATCGAATGTATCTGGCTTACCCGATGCCATAATAAGCGCAGCGTTTTAAGTTTGGCGATCTGCTGAAGAAAATCTTTACCGACCGGTATCGAGAATGCGATTTGATGTATACCAACCGAATTGTGTATGCCACTATCTTTTAATGTATCCAGCGCTTTTACGCCTTGTAAGAGTAAATGGGTTATTTCTTCTACAGGTGTTGTCTCCGAAACGCGCAGTCCAAAGGGGTGAAATTTTTTCTGCAGTGCGAAAGCGTTCGAGATCACACTATAAACAGCAGGATAATTTTTCCAGTATATCGAACCCGTTAATGAATCAGCAGGGTAATTCTTTTTCGAAATATACTCTGCTAATTGCACGGCTTCTTCTTGTGTGTTCAGTATAAATGAAACCGAACAGTACGGCCAGTCGATATTCTGTAACAGTAAATCAAATTGAGTAATTGTATCAGCAGAAACATCGAACACAACTCCATCCGCTCCGTGTGTCAAGTGATGCAGCGCTGTTTTGTTGGCTGTCGCTACATTGGTTACACGAACGTTGGGAGTATTAAGCCAGTAACGCGGCCCGGCAAACAACGTACAGGATGGAGCAAGACTAAAAGATTCAGCAGGTGTATTGTCGGAAGTATAGTATGGCTTGAATATCAAACCATTAGCATTGTTCCACGCAAGTGTACTACTATCCTTGCCTTCATTTTCCTGCGCAGCTGCGCGTTGCCAGTCTTCAATTGTTGATTTTGGAAAAGTTTCCTGTAATAAATCCCTGAATTTTTTTTCGGCCATATTTAAAGCAATTCAACCCAATTTAGTTTAAGATTTTACCTGGTTATTGTGTTTTAATTTTAATTTTTTGGAAGCAAATATTTTTCTGAAAAATCAAGGACAACCCGACTTGTTTTCTTTACCTCTTTTTTTACATCTTTGTCTCCCTTTCTAAAAAAGGAAACTGAAATCCTAACAAATTCAGAACTCAATGGAAGTCAGCAGCGGTACTACAGTATGGAACGATTGTCTTGAAGTAATTCGCGAGAATGTCGGCGAAGAGAACTTCAATACATGGTTCAAGCCAATAGCGCCTCTGCGTGTTGATGGCGATGTTCTCACCATCCAGGTTCCTTCTCAATTTTTTTATGAGTGGCTGGAAGATAATTATGTTCCGGTTCTTAAAAAAGCTATTCATACCGTACTAGGTCCAACTGGTCGCCTCGAATATTCGGTGGTGGTTGACAGCGGAGATAAACAAACTCCTCCTGTATCGGTAAGTTACCCGGTAAATGGAGCCGGTAACAGACGAAGTGCTGTTAATGGCAGCTTCGGTAATGATGATTATTCTCCCTTTACGTATAAAGCTCTCAATCCGCAGACGGTTAACTCGCGACTGAATACAACCTATACTTTCGATAATTTTGTTGAAGGTGACTGTAATCGTTTAGCGCGCTCTGCAGGTTTGGCGGTTGCTAAAAAACCGGGTGTTACTTCCTTCAACCCGCTCATGTTATATGGTGGTGTTGGTGTAGGTAAAACCCATCTGGTGCAAGCGATTGGTAACGAGATTAAGAACAACATGCCCAGCAAGGTTGTGCTTTATATTGATCAAAATGATTTTACTACGCAGTTCCTCAATGCACTGCAAAATCATAAAGTACAGGAGTTTCAGAATTTTTACCTGCAGGTTGATTTGCTGATCCTGGATGATGTACAGTTTCTTGCCGGTCGTGAAAAGACACAGGAAATGTTCTTCCACATCTTTAATCAGTTGCATCAGTCCGGTAAACAGATTATCATGACCAGCGATTGTCCGCCTCGTGATATGAAAGGTTTCCAGGAAAGATTGTTGTCGCGCTTCAAGTGGGGCTTGACAGCCGATTTACAGGAACCTGATTTTGAAACGAAGCTTGCCATCATCAATCGTAAAATGCTGGCCGATGGTATTCAGATACCAACTGAAGTTTCTGAATATTTAGCGTATAGCGTTGATACAAACCTTCGCGATATGGAAGGTGTGTTGAACTCGCTGATCTTCCACGCTACATTGCTGAAGAAAGAGATCGATCTGGATCTTGCAAAAGAAGTACTCAAGAATATCATTAAAGAAATACAGTCAGACGTTAGCGTTGATTTTATACAAAAGACTGTAGCAGAATATTTCAAAGTAGATCTCGAAGCCATGAAAGGCAAAGTAAAAAAACGCGAGATCGTAATTCCACGCCAGGTGGCGATGTATTTCTGCAAGCGCTATACACAGCTTACCCTTGCGTTGATCGGAGAAAACTTCGGAGGTCGTGATCACAGTACAGTAATTCACGCACTCGAGTCCGTAGAAGATATGATGAAAACTGACCCCAACTTTAAGGCCTCTGTTGAGGAGCTGGGGAAGAAGTTGAAGCTGAGGGTTAGTTAATAGTTAACCGTTAATCGTTATAATATATACTATAGCAACGAGTATTTAAATCCCTTGCACTAAGAACACAAAGGAAGACACAAAGTTACTAAGAGTAATTATGTGTCTTTTTTTTCTGCGTCCATCTGTGAAATCTGCGGGACACCTAAACACGTGCAAGTGCTTCTCTCAGCCATGCACTGGCAGACTCCTGGTCTTTGAAGTGGTTAAGCGTTAGTCCTCCTGCTTCCTGCGACAGATCTATATATTCCGTAACATTCATCTCTGCAAATACATTTTCAGGCATTACAAAAGCTATATAACGTAGTCCTGCCTCATACGCTTTAGCATTCCAGCATTCAACAATCCATTGCGTGTCCTTAGGCTCAAACACTTCTACAAAGCGCGTATCCACCAGCCAACCGAGCTTGCCTGTCTCTGTAATTTTTTCGCGAAGCAATTCGAGACCTCGTTCCATAAACGTTCTGAATTCAGGTGATGTCATAAAGCCTGAACCTTCTGAAAGAATGCAAGGGACTGACGGATCAAAATCAAACGTTCTGTTCTCTACAGCATGTAAACGGACTAACTTGTTAGGTTCCATATAAAATGATTTAAACGCAGCAAGTATAGGACTATAATGAAGAGTACAACAGCAACTCCGGTAGACAAAAACAGGGACTTAACAATCCGCTACCATAGTATGTAAAGATTCTCCCTCCGAAAGCTATATCCTGGAATATTATTAACGATTAACGGCCACGCTACTTCCCCTCAATCCAAAGCCGGAACTCAGGCGCAGTTTCTTTACTCACAAAGATCTCCTCCTTCATCTCCGGTTGTAGAAAAACTCTGATCTTCCCGTTGTCGGGTTTAAAACGTTCAATAGACTTCATGTTCGCGATGAACTTGCGATTGAGACGGAAGAAACTTTTAGGATCGATATCCGCTTCAAGCTCTCCCAGATTTTTATCGAGGATCAACTGGCGACCACTGAAATCTTTTGCAAAAACAATTTTATGTTCGGTATAGAAGTATGCTATTTCGCAGAGATCAAGTGCTACATACTCGGTTCCTTTCTTTGCAACGATGCGGTTACGCGCAGGTGCCTGGGCTTGTTCAATGAGTTTTAACAGGTTGCCTTGAAGAAAATGTGAACGCAGTGTTTTTACTTTCTCAAGCGAACGTTTCAGTTTCTCTTCGGTAATTGGTTTCAGTAAATAATCAATCGCGTTAAACTCAAAGCTCTCCAGTAAATATTTGTCATACGCGGTCGTAAAAATGACCGGGAACTTTACAGGATGTTTTCGAAAGATCTCGAACGAGTGATCATCCGAAAGCTGTATATCGACAAAGGCGAGATCAGGTGATGGATTTGCTATTAACCATTGAATGGAATCTTTAACGCTGCTGAGTTTTGTCAGGATGTTGACAGAACGATCCAGCGAAAGCAGCATGGCCTCAAGTTTAGCTTGTGCAAGAAGTTCATCTTCAATGATAATAACATTCATAGCGAAAATATATAGGTAAAGTTAGCGTGTAAGCGGAATGAGTGGAAGTGTAACGTTGAACGTATGGTTGTTATTTTCGGTATATATACCTCTTCCGGTAATAATCCTGAAACGATCGTCCAGATTTTTTAATCCGATCCGGGATGAATGCTGTATACTTCGTTTCGGTTGAATTTTATTGCTGATGGTAAGCTGATTGTGATCAATTGAAAGTGAAACCTGCAGCGGAATTCGCTCTGAAATTTCGTTATGCTTTACTGCATTCTCCAGGGCAACAAATGCAGATATAGGGGGTACGAGATATTCTTTAGAAGTAGTGCCGTTGAAATTCTTCTGTATATCCAGCGCCTGCCCGAAACGAAGTCGGAGTAACTCCGCATACTTCTCCATGAAGTTAAATTCATCTTCCAACACTACCAGTGTTCGTTCCTTCTGTGCCAATATATACCGGTATATATCCGCGAGGTTCTCCGTGAATAGTGTTGCTTTAGGCGGATCAGTACTGATGAGGTATGATAAACTGTTCAGTGAGTTGAACATGAAGTGCGGATCGATTTGATTTTTTAGTGCTTCCAGTTCTGCTTCCGCTTTGGCGCGCGATAGTTCAGCATTTTTAACCTGCTCATTCTGTTGTTCTTTTACCATGAATACCGTTTCATAAATATGGATCACGAATAAAACGCACATGACATTCACCAAAGCAACAATCAGTATAGTATCCCAATCTATGAAATCGAAACCTGCCCATCTATACCATAAGCAAATCCAGGCGATGGTAAGGGGTGTAGTATAAAAGATGTTGTTCATGAAAAGCAGGATGAGCTTTTCGATAGGTTTATCGAACCAGGTAAATCGCTTACGCGTGCGAAACATGAGGTAGCGATTGCCTTGCCAGATCATGGTGGCGAGCGCTATAAAGAATATATACCCGGCCCAGTATTTGTAATCGCGATAGGTGAGAGAGCCAAATATTCCCGTAAGGTTAGGTATAACAATTCCGAAGAAAGGGATGCCAATCAATCGTATAGTCTTGTCATTGAGCTGCACCTCCTGCGTATCCGATTGCTCAGAATGTATATCTTTTCCGGTTGAGTCCATAGTTCTTCCGCTTCAGCAATTCATTTGGGTTTCGTATGTATAAAGTTCACAAATTCATACCATACTTACAGCATAACCAGAAAACAAAGTAGTAAACCAATACCTAAACAGCGGTAATAAAAGAACAAGTATCGAACCTGTATATATAGCTTATAAAACAGGTGCACCCTCCCAAAACATCAACACCTCAACACCCCAACACATCAACACAAAAACCAAAACACGTAAACACCTAAACACAAAAACACATGGAACTCAACTACTGGGCCATTCTCGCGGCCGCCCTTTCAACTTTCCTCATCGGAGGAGTATGGTATTCACCCGCAGTCTTTGGTAAAGCCTGGATGCGCGAAAACGGATTTACGGAAGAGAGCATGAAGAATGCAAACATGGTAAAGATCTTCGGACTCGCCTTTGTTCTCGGACTTATTGCTGCAATTAATCTCGCCATGTTCATGGGACCAGAAGATAAACCCGAGATGGGAGCATTGTGGGGCTTCCTCGCAGGCTTCGGGTGGGTCGCTACATTTGTCGGTACACATTATCTCTTTGAACGTAAATCATTCAAACTGTTTCTGATCAATGCCGGCTATAGCGTAGTAGCATTAACGGTTATGGGCGTAATTATTGCCGCCTGGAAATAGTATGCGAAGTGTAGAGGCTTCTGTTATCATTAACAAACCACCGGCTGTTGTACTGGCTGCATTTACGGAACA